>JAYSXB010000046.1:0-5497 GCA_043717775.1 Arenimonas sp. | reverse complement strand
TTGCAAAAAAATTAATGCACCATTCAATCAATATTTATATCTGTGGTCCCCGGGTCGGTGGAGCGTGACCCGGGCTACGTGTAATGTATTAAAACGTCATCATTATATAAGCGTAGATGGCACACTATTTACTTTGTCGCAGACCTGTCGCGCTCGTGAGCGCTCCTACGGCTTAAATATATAGCTAAGCTCCCCTAATGCATGCCAGCATGCCATAGGATTATTTAATCAATTAGCTAGGGTATGCAAAATAAAAAAACAGCGACGAATCGCCGCTGTTTTTTTTGTGCATGCTCACAATGGCTGAGAGCTTGTTACTTGTTGACCTGTTTGCAATTTTCCAGCCAGACCATTTTCTTCATATTATCGTAACGATAGAAATTGCCAATGAATTTCACTGATTGGCCTTCTCTCATTGTCAGCACCCACGCCAATTGATTCGGACGAAACAGGCAGGCGACGCCAACGCGGAACGGAGCATCGCCAGGTAGGCTTATCATTCCCGGGCCGTACTGCTCGGGGATGGCAAATGAGACGTTGTAGTCTTCGCCATCTTCCTGGATGTAATCAATCTTGCCCTTCAACGAGTACGAGCGGCCTTTGTGGCGGGCATTAACTACCACTGCGTTCTTCTTGGCTTCGTTGGCGATCTCGCGCGAAAAGACATAGACGTCGCGATTAGTAGTGTCGGCAACATTTTGTGTTTTTGAGCCCTTGCTGCCAGCCTGTTTGCCTTCCTTGCCACCTTTTACCTGCACTAACAATTTGCACAAAAAGGTTTTAATTTCATCGCCTTTTGCGAACACGCCCTTTTCGGGCTTTACCGTCATATCTACATTCGCAGTAGTGCCTTCGGTACTAAAGGTAATGATGACGGGGATGGGGCGCGTAATACTCGTGCCACGTTGCTCGACTAGCATGATGCCTGAATCTGCATCTTCAGTAATCACATCCATTTTTTCACTAATCATAATGCCGCGTATTTGGCCCATGCCGTCTTTCATGGAAAGATTGGGCACCGTGACAGAGCTGTTGTAAACATTGCCCTTAAACATATTGCCCGACTTGGTGTAGTTGTCTTCGCATTGACCGGCAAAAGTTTGGCTCGATGCCATCAGTGATAGTGAAATAAAAAGTATCTTGCGCATTACATCCCCTTTAGATAAACCCCAAAAATATAAAAACGAATGTACTTTGAAAATGTCCCGGCCGGTAATCTTATATTATGTTCGTTAGTCACTCAGTACCTTTAATCCCATTTGCGCGAGCAATGCAGTCATCTGCCCCGCCTGCATCGCTTGTTCACTCGACGCATTACCTTGTTGCGCACGCTTGGCAACGCCCTGGGCAATGGCGGCGAGTCGAAAAAAACTGAAGGCTAATACAAACGGCCAATCTTCTGGAATGTCGCGGCCCGTGAGTTCGGAATAGCGTTGTAATATTTTTTTCTCGCTGGGGATGCCGAGTTCTTCGCGATTCAATCCAGCCAAGCCGGGCAGGGCAGGATTACGTGGAAGGCGCAATGCCATGCAGAAATAACCCAGATCAGCGAGTGGGTGACCCAGCGTTGATAATTCCCAATCAACAATGGCAGCTATTTCGGCCTTGTTTTTAGTAAACATTAAATTGTCGATTCGGAAATCGCCATGCACCAAGGCAACACTGCCGTCATCATCGGGACAGCGAAGTGGCAGCTCTTCAATCAGGCTGTTCATGGCGTCGATATCGTCGGTTTCGGCGGCACGATATTGTTCCGACCAGCGGGCTATTTGTCGGGGGAAATAATTGCCCGGTTTGCCATAATCACTCAGGCCAAGCGATTCAATATTGATCGAATGCAGGGCCGCCATGGTTTTTAGAATGGCATCGTAATAATTTGTGCGCTGCGCAGGATTAAAATCCGGAAATGATGGGTCCCAGAAAATATCGCCATCGATAAATTCCATCAAATAAAACATCGAACCGATAATCGTGTCGTCTTTGCAAAGATGATAAGGCTTGGCGACCGGTACGTTGCTGCCGTGCAATGCTGTTAGCACACGAAACTCGCGATCCACGGCATGCGCCGATGCCAGCAGTTTTCCCAATGGTTTACGACGCAACACATAATTGCCGCTTTGTGCTTCGAGCAAATAGGTCGGGTTGCTTTGACCGCCTTTGAATTTTTTTGAAGTCAATGGTCCGCGAAAACCGTCGAGATGTTTTTCGAGATAGATGGCCAGTATTTCGTCGTCGAGATCGAGAGTTGTCATTGGGAGGTCTCGTGTATTTATTTTCTGAACTTATCATATTTTTGCAAAATTTAATCGCGGGTAAAGCTGCTGCTACGAAACATTTTTCTTTGTGACCTTTGTGATTGCTTTGTGACCTTTGTGTTTTCTTTTTATCTTGAGCGCTTACTAACTTCGTGTGAGCGCTATCGCGGCTAAAGCCGCTCCTACATGTAGGTTCTAATCGCGGCTCAAGCCGCTCCTACAGAACAGCATTAAGGTTTCAGCATCGAACGTGCTAGAGATGCGATATGTACTTCATCGGGGCCATCTGCCAGTCGTAAACAACGTGCTCCGACAAAAGCGTGTGCGAGGAAAGGGTCTTGCAAGCCGCCGGCACCATGCATTTGAATGGCGCGATCAATCACATTGCAGGCCATGCGTGGTGCAATGATTTTTATCATGCCAATTTCGTCTTTGGCGGTTTTATTACTGCCTTGATCCAGCTTTGCCGCCGCATTCAAGGTGAGCAAACGCGCCTGCTCGATTTCGCAGCGTGACAAGGCAATCGCTTCCTGTGCCATACCCTGCGCACCGAGCGGTTTGCCGAACGCGACCCGAGTTTGTGCCCGATGAATCATCATTTCCAAAGCGCGTTGTGCCAAGCCAATCAAGCGCATGCAGTGATGAATGCGGCCCGGGCCAAGTCTTGCCTGTGCCAAGGCAAAACCGCTGCCTTCAGTCTGGATTAAATTTTCTTTCGGCACTCGTACATTGTCGAAATTTAATTCAACATGGCCGCTAGGGGCATCATCAAAACCAAAGGCTTCCAGCGCACGGACAACTTGCAAACCGGCAGTGTCCATCGGCACTAAAATCATCGAATGTTGTGAATGTTTGTCGGCTTCAGGATTGGCAACGCCCATTACAATCAGGATTTTGCAACGCGGATCGCCCGCACCAGTAATCCACCATTTGCGGCCATTCAACACATACAGATCGCCATCGCGATGAATGCGCAGGGCAATATTGGTGGCGTCGGAAGAAGCCACATCGGGCTCGGTCATCGCGAACGCCGAGCGAATATCGCCATTGAGTAGTGGTGTTAGCCATGCGGCCTTTTGTTCGGCGCTGGCAAAATGCGCCAGCAATTCCATATTGCCGGTATCGGGTGCATTGCAGTTGAATACTTCCGACGCCCACAACACGCGGCCCATTTGTTCTGCCAGTGGTGCGTAATCAAGATTGGACAGGCCTGCACCATGAGCCTTGTCTGGAAGAAATAAATTCCAGAGCCCAGCTTTTTTTGCTTCTTTTTTCAGGCTTTCAATCACCGGCGCCGTGGTCCAGCGCTTGGTAGGATCAGCATCCCAAGCTGCTACTTCTTTTTCTGCTGGATACACATGCTCTGCCATGAAGGCAGTCAGTTGTTGCTGAAGTTCAAGGGCGCGCGGCGAGAAGCTGAAAAGTGAATTCATGGCCTATTCCTGATGTGAATCTACGGTGCTTGGGTACAGCATAATTCAAATAAAAAAATCGTGGGAGCGGCGTAAGCCGCGAATGATCTGCGACATTGACCAGCGTTATTCGCGGCTTACGCCGCTCCCACGAATGGGGATTTTATTGCCCGGAAAGGTAGCAATATCCGCGCCTTGTTCGCGTCGTGAAACGCCCGGTTCCGGGCCCCAGGCCATGGCGGTAACGACTTCCCAAGTGCTTGGCAAGACATTGTTATAGCGTAACTTTTCGTAAGCTGCTGTCATGTTTTGCAAGCGGGTTTTACCGCCCATGCCTCGTGAACGTTGAGGCCTTGCATCGTTGGCGCCAATGGCCTTGAGTTCTTTCATTAGCGTACGAACATCGGAATACGTCAGTTGATACAGTTCGCGATCAAGCACCGGATTTTTAAATCCGGCCGCCAACATGGCATCGCCAATTTGTTGAATGGCAGCGAACGGACTGAGCGGCGGATTTTTTTCGCCGGCCTGCCAATACGCTTCACGTAATTCCAATAAGGTGTCGGGTCCGAAGGTCGAAAACAAAAGCAGACCATCGGGTTTCAATACACGGCGAAATTCAGCCAGCGTCGCCGGAAGGTCATTCACCCATTGCAAACATAGATTGGAAAAAATCACATCGACACAGGCATCGATAATCGGTAATTGCGAAACATCGGCGCACACGCGTTTTATCGGTCGCCAGAATTGTGTTTGTTTCGGCACCTCTTTCAGCATCGGCAAGGCGGCATCAATGGCGATTACCTGAGATTTCGGCCAGCGTTTTTTCATCAGGCCACTGGCGCGACCCGGTCCGCAACCAAGATCCAATATGCGTGTTGGTTGACGATCTTCCAGAAAACCCAGTTGTTCGATCAAACGTGTTTCCACTTCCTGCTGCAGGACCGCTACTTGAGCATAGCTTATCGCCGCACGACCAAAATTGCGTCGGAGTGAAGCATTTTCAAACAGGATAGGCGTACGAAAAGTTTTCATGCGATACGCTTATAAAAATTGCTAATTGCGATAGCGACTTGATCGGCATGGGTTAAAAACGGGGCGTGACCGCCACCCTGAATCGCGAGAAATTCTCCGCTCGCCATATCACTTGCCGTTTGCATTGCCAAAGGAGACACCAGACGATCACGTTTTCCGGCACACCATAAACTGGGAATTTTTAAATTGGAACAGGTTGCCATTAGATCGGTATTTTCCAGCAACTCAAGACCTTCGCAAAGTACCCGTTCGGCCGGTTCGCCGAAGGCGAATACGGCATCGCGTAGTACCCGTAATTCTTCGCGCATCTGGTCCGAGCCTTGTGCTTCAAGACTGATAAAGCGATCCAGCGTGCCGCGATAATCGTTTTTCAAATCATCGGCAAAACCAGTGAAGACCGATGCCGCCATGCCGTGTGGCCAATCTGCCGCTTTGACGAAACGCGGCGAGGCACACAACATAATCAGGCCGTTCATTGCATGCTGTTGGGCGGCATGCAGGGCAACTAAACCACCGAGCGACCACCCACACCACAAGGCCTGCGGTGTGCGTTCCGAAATTTCTTTTGCGATGGCAGCCAGATTTAAACTTGAATGATCGTCAAGACTGCGACCATGACCGGGTAAATCTACCAAATAGCAGGTGAAATTTTTTTCGAGTAATGAAATAAGCGGCAAAAAAATTTCGCAATGCATCGCCCAGCCATGAATCATCACCAGCGCCGGGCCGGTGCCGCGTTGCTCGATATGCATTTAGATATTGACGTTTTCTTCGGTGTTATTTTCTGGCAATTTG
>JAYSXB010000045.1:0-5514 GCA_043717775.1 Arenimonas sp. | reverse complement strand
GTTAAGACTCACACCCATGCGCGCGCACCAGTCTTCAATCAACCAGCGCGAGATAGACAGTCGTGGCGATATTCCCAACTGGCCACTGGCAATGCCGTCGCGTAATTGTTCGGCGCTGAACCATTGTGCTTGTTCAAGCTCATCACCAGCCGTGGCGGTTTGGGGTTTTGCATAGGCATGAAAGCCCAGCATCAGTGAAGCGGGAAAGGGCCAGGGTTGCGAAGCCGCATATTCGGCGCGATCAACATGAACACCGGCTTCTTCCCAGACTTCGCGAATCACGGTTTGTTCGAGCGATTCGCCCGGCTCGAGAAATCCAGCTAGCACCGACCAGCGATTTTCCGGCCAGCTCGCTTGGCGACCGAGCAATAATCGCTCGCCGTCGCTGACGGCCATAATCACGGCGGAATCGGTACGCGGATAATGCTCGCTGCCGCAGGCTTCGCATTTCGCCATAAAACCCCCGCGCACAAGTTCCAGTGATTTACCGCAAGCGCCACAAAAATGGTTGCGCTCCTGCCAATAAAGTAAAGCGCGCGCTTGGGCAAAAATAGCGGCCTGCAAATGCGGCCAATTGGCTGCAGCGGTTCGCAAATCGACAGCATGCGGCGGCAGTTCAGGAATAAATTCGGCGCGCATGGCGAACCAGGTTTGATCATTAACCTGACCTAAAAAACTGGCATTCGCTGGACGTTCTGAAAAAAAATCGACACCGCAGAAAAAAACGAGATCGGGAGCATCGGTTTGAAAGCGGGCATTGCCCTGCAAATCAATAATAATTATTTTGGCTTGCGGCCAGAGTTGATCAAGCGCTTGCTTGTCTTGTCTTAGTTGTTCAGCACGATCCAGGCCCGGATGTTGAAAGGCAAATTGCCTGGGTGCCGATACCATAAATTAAACCGATGCCAATAATTAAACGGAAAAACTACTGCCGCAACCGCAGGTAGTTTTGGCGTTGGGATTACGAATGACAAACTGCGAGCCTTGCAGGCTCTCGCGATAGTCCACTTCTGCGCCCATTAAATATTGCAGACTCAATGGATCGACCAGCAGCGTTACACCGTCACGCTGCAAAGCTAAATCGTCTTCGCTTTGGCTTTCATCAAATTCAAAACCATACTGGAAACCCGAGCAGCCACCCCCGCTGATGTAAACCCGTAATTTCAATTCCGGATTACCTTCTTCGGTAATTAAACTGGCAACTTTTTTGGCGGCAGCTTCGCTGAACAATAAAGGTGCTTCAAGAGTTTGGTAAGTTTGAATATTCATAAGCGCTAAGTATGCGCTTTATCGCGGAAAACAAGCGTAAAAGATGTTTATTAGCCTTCGGTTTGTTCGGACATGGGAGCATCGGCATGGATCAAACGTCCGGTCAGGGTTGATCCGCTCGCCATTTCGACGATTTTGTAATGCACATTGCCCTGTACTTTGGCGGTAGGCGAAAGCTCCACACGCTCGCTGGCGTGGATGTCACCGTGCAAACTGCCGGCAATCACCACAACCGGCGCATGCACTTCACCATCAATCATGCCTTGTTCGGAAATAGTCAATACCGCAGCACTGCCTTCTTCAGCGAAGATCTTGCCGATAATTTTGCCTTCGACGTAGAGGCCGCCGGAAAATTGCACATCGCCGCGAATCACTACGCGTGGGCCGATTAATGTTTCGACCGTGTTGGTGCCATTGCGCGAACCTTTCTTATCCATACCTAACATGATTATTTACTCTCCTGAACTTTTTTGGCGCTCCATGGGAACACTTGATCGGCTTGGCCGTTGTTGCCACGTAAAGCAACTTTTACACGTTGCGGGGTGAAGCCGGCAGGCAGCAAGACACTGCCGTCGAGTTCCTGAAAATAACGGAACGAATAGGCTTTGCCGCCCATGTCGGATTTTTGTACCAGAATTTCCCAGGGCACCGTTTTCAAGCGGCCAGAACTTATGCCTTCAACCGAAAACTTCATCGTGCCTTGGCTGATCGCACCGCGATTGAGATTTTGCGTAACGGTGGCGGTGAAGTGCCAAGTGCCGCCGACTTCAGGTTCAAACTGGATATCGTGGACGTTCAGGCCACGCCTTTGCGCGGTGGCGCCGACGAGGCGTTCATAAAAGGCGACATCGGCTCGCAAGCCTTCAATTTCCTCGTCCCGGTCTGACAGCGTTGATTGCAATTCGGTATTGGCATTGCGGCTGATTTGTTCCGAACGCCGAAGTGTGGCCAATTGCTGTTGTGCTTGTTTGAGCAGGGCTTCGTTTTCTTTGAGCTGCTCGCTTTGCGAGCCAGCGGTGCGGTCGGTGTTTGCCAAGCCCGGTGCGGCGTAGCTGCTGGTCCAATACCAAACGCCGACTATGCTCAGCAGCCAAGCGATGGCGATCACCAGAAGCCAACCACGCCAGGGGGTTTTTTTCGGCACAATCATGAAGCGTTGCGGGCTGGGGTTGGGAGTGCTCATCCCCACAGGATACCGGTCGCTGCCATTTCTATAAAGAAAAAAAGCTAGGCTCTGCCTGGGCCCGCTAACGCGTACAAGCCACGATCCATTGAATGCCCGTGGGAGCGCCCGTCAGGCGCGAAAACCTCGCCGGATTTGTCATAGCTGGAGGCGCTTTGATAATTTTGCAGGACCCAGTGACTTCAAACAGTGCAGCAGGCCATTCGCGCCTGACGGGCGCTCCCACGGAAGTCTTGCACGTCGCCCGGCAGAAAACTGCTCCTGCGTGTTCTGCACTCCGTCCGTCCATGGAGGTCGCAAGCGGCCTCCTACGTCATTAGGGTACTGCTCAGCTCGCATCCAGTTTTCTTGTGGCTATAATTTGTCCATCCGCTTTTCATGCAAGGGTATTGAAGATGACCGAAGCCCATTTATATGCTCTTGGCCTCGCACTAGCTTGTTTGTCCGGTGTGCGCGCTTATCTCACCGTGCTTGGGGTTGGCTTGGCTGGTTTAAGCGGCTGGGTCGAATTGCCCGCTGCCTTGCAAGTCACCATGTCGCCTTGGGTTCTCGGCACGGCGGGTGCTTTGACGGTGGTTGAATTTTTCGCCGATAAAATTCCGGGTGTCGATTCCGGTTGGGATTTACTTCAGACCGTCTTGCGGGTGCCAGTAGGTGCGTTCCTGGCGGCCGCTACTTTGTCCGGTGACGGCCAGCTGGGCGCTGGGGCCTTGGCTGCCGGTGGCGCGATGGCCTTACTCACGCATGGCGTGAAAGCTTCTACCCGAGTCGCCATTAATGCCTCGCCCGAACCGGTTTCTAATATCGGCGCATCACTTACCGAAGACGTGGTGGTCGCTGGTGGGGTGGGTTTGGCATTCGCGCACCCGTGGTTGGTGCTAGGGCTTGTTCTAGGCACCTTATTGACGATGGCGGTGGTGGTTGCCTGGCTTGTTCGTTTCATTATGAGAAAAATACGTGGCCTTGCTAGCCCGGCTCCTTCGCAATAGTTGACGCGGATATTGCCCTGCCTGCGTTACTCTTTGTAACGTGTGCAAAGCGACAGCGCACGCAAAAGCGGGGCATAATCCCTGTTCACAAGGGGCAGTAATGAATCAGCAAGAAACGGCAGTGCTCGCCGAACCAAACTCCGCTTTGCTACGCATTATTCCCAAGCGCGTGGAAGTAATGGGTCGGCGTTTGCAACGATTCTTGCAAGACGGCTGGGACATCAATGGCTTAGCATTGCTGCAAGACGACTCGCATGCCTTGGCCCTTGCCTGCGCTGAACATCAATTAATTGAGCCTGCCGAATCATTGCAAGCGATGGCCGGTTTGCTCGACATCACCATTGAGCAACAAGAATTACCCGACCCCACCGTGGGCGAACGCTTACGTAATTTGATGGATGCATTGCAGGCAGCGCTGCCGACGATGCCGGATGAAGTGCAAGACATGTTCGCCGGTAAAGAGCGATTGGGCGACAGTACCGCGCGTGCAGAAATTCCGCCGATGGCCTATTGGCGTCGCTGGGGCGGCGATGCGCCGCCGATGGTGGCAGTACAAACGCGTATCGACACCTTTAAAAACACACCTGCTGCCAACGGCAATTCCGATGCGGGTGCCGAAGCGAATGATCCGTGGTCCGAGACTGCAAAGCATCATGGTCAAAGCACGCACGACGATGTCTTTGGCGATAATGATTTCAGCAAAAACGATTACCTGGCATCGCCCGAATCAATGCCCTCGACAAAACTTGAAGTGGTGTCGGTGACGGTACCCGGTAACTCGCCTTTGCCAGCACAGATTGCTAAACCCATAAGCAAACCGATGCTGAGCAGTCCCGCAGCAATGATCAGAGCGCCAGAAATTAGCTCAAACAATACTGTTGAAAATTTACAGCTGCCGGTGTCACCCGAGTTCCGTATTTATCATTTAACCGCTTACAGCGAATTGTCGGTCGCCCTGGATCAGCGTATTGAAGCGCAAGGTCTGCATTTAGAATTGGTTGAAGATATTGATGAGCTCAAAGAATTGCTCAGTGCTTTACCGGCTGATTTAGCTATTGTTGATGCAGAATTTGGTTCGCAACTTGAAGCCCTTGGGCAAGACATCGCGGCCCTTCGACAAAAACAAAGTCGCAAATTAAAACTGGTTGCGCTTTCAGAAGCCGACAATATTAATCTGCGTTTGTCGGCTCGTCGTGCCGGTGTCGATGCACTGATTGTTGGTGCAAAATCGGTAGAAGAAGTTATCAAGCGTTTGCACAGTCTGCTCGACCCGGGCTCGGAAAGCCCGTACCGCATTTTAATTGTGGAAGACGATCGTTCGCAGGCTTTATTCGCTGAAGGCATCTTGCGCAATACCGGCATGGAAACTTTGGTGGTACTCGATGCACTGGAAGTGATGCCGGCGCTTGAACAATTTCAGCCCGATTTATTATTGATGGACTTGAATATGCCCGGTGCCAATGGCATCGAGCTGACGAGTTTGATCCGCGAGCAAGAAGCGTTTGCCCATACGCCCATTGTTTTTTTATCGGGTGAGAGCGACGAGGACCGGCAATTTGATGCCATCGATGCCGGTGGCGATGATTTTCTTAGCAAACCCATTCGTCCGCGGCATTTAATATCGGCGGTACAAAATCGCGTGCGCCGACATCGCGCCATGACCAATCGCCAGCAAAAACGCAGCGGTAAGGACAGCCAGACCGGGCTTTATGATCGCCAGGATTTATTGGCCTTGATCAATCACCATTTACAGCAAAGTGCCGATAGAAGCGGTGGCGTGTTTTTGCTGGAGATGGAAGGCCTGTCAAGTCTGCGCGAGCGTTTTGGTATTGCTGCTTTCGAACAATTACAGCAAGACGTGATTCGCGTAATAGGGCAGGCGGTCATGGATTGTCCGATTGGCCGTTTTGGCGACGGCAGCTATTTAATTTACGCCTCGAAACCTGACGAAGCCGACTTGGTGGCCTTGGCGCAAGCGTGTCGAACACAATTAGTGCAGCATGAATTTGAAGTGCAAGCGCAACCCTTAAGGCTGCGTGCTTCAGTCGGTGTCTGTGCTTTTAAACATTCTTT
>JAYSXB010000044.1:0-14319 GCA_043717775.1 Arenimonas sp. | reverse complement strand
CCAGAAGCACGGATGAATTGAAATATTAAAGATTTTCGCAATGCGTTTCATGGAATTTATTGCAGTGTGATTAAAAGGCTTCGTATGAAGCTTCTGGGCCCCGGCTTTCGCCGGGGTGACGGTACTTTTATTTTTTTGGAAATATTGACTGATATGCAGGTAATGACTTCCCCTTTTATGCCTGTTACTGCCCCAGAACTGTGACAAATAAAGTTGCCATAATATTCAAACAAAAAATACCGCCGCTAGGTTTATCGGTAGCAGCCTTTTTGTTGCTCGGAGTTTGCTGGGTTCAAAATTGGCAGCAGTTAATGTCATTGTGGCTGTCACTAATAAGCCTGCTGATCGGCGCTTGGTATTGGTGGAAAACAGATTCCGCTTTGCGTTGCCTCGCGGTTTTTTTATTCGGTGTGGGCTTGGCGAATATTCATGGCGCTTGGGCTCTGTCGCAACGACTGCAAAAAAACACCAATGCAGAAGTCGTCGGCCAGGTCGACGGGCTCCCATTACGCGATGAAGACAGCACGCGCTTCGAGTTCCGTATCACCGATAGTAAAAATATAAATCTCATCGGCAAGAAAGTCAGGCTTAGCTGGTATGGCGATGCGCCGGGTCTTGTTGCGGGTAGCACTTGGAAATTGCAGGTTCAACTTCGGCCACCGCGTGGCTTATTGAACCCAGGCGGTTTCGATTTTGAACGCCGGGCACTTGAACAAAATATTGCGGCTACCGGTGCTGTCAAAAACAGTGAATATGCCAAACGCCTGAAGGCAGGCGAGGGCATTGATGACTGGCGTGAAAAGCTATCGCTGCAAATCCATACGCAAGTCAATAATGAACAGTCCCGCTTCGTACAAGCGCTGGCACTCGGCGATACCCGGCAATTAAGCGACGCCGATTGGCTCACATTACGCGCCACCGGCTTAACCCACCTGATTGCGATCTCGGGTTTCCATGTCGGCTTGGTCGCTGGCTTTGGTGCGCTGTGTTGTTACTTGTTTTATTTCTTGTTTCCAAGCTTAGGGCGGGTGTGGCCGCGACAACAAAGCATGGCGCTGTCGGCCATGTTACTGGCATTTGCTTACACGGCATTGGCAGGGTTTGCCTTGCCCACCATGCGAACATTTTTGATGATTGCGGTGGTGGCTATCGCAAAACTTTCCAGACGCCCGATTCGAATTTCGCAATCGCTGGCATTGGCATTAATCGCCATTTTATTACTAGATCCCTTGGCGGTATTGTCGGCCGGTTTTTGGCTAAGTTTTGTCGGCGTTGCTTGGTTGGTTTGGTGTCTGCCATTGAATCTTGGACAAATGCTTTCAAGCCGAACTCAGCAAATAAAACTATTTTTCAAATCACAGTGGATCGCCTTGCTTGGCTTGCTGCCATTATCGTTATGGTTCTTTGGTCAGACATCGGTGCTCGGACCGCTCACCAATATTGTCGGCATTCCATGGATTAGTTTGGTGGTGGTGCCGCTGGCTTTGCTGGGTTTGTTATTTTCATTCGTGCATATTGGCGCTGCCACTTTTTTCTGGAAACTCAGTGCGGCGGCCATGCAGCTTTTATGGTGGGGTTTGGAAAAAATTAGCGATTGGCCACAGGCCATGCTCTGGCTGCCCGAACCGACTTTATTGACATTAAGTCTTGCCATGCTCGGTGCGTTTATTTTATTGCTACCGCGTGCCGTGCCCGGAAAATGCTTGGCCATCATCTTATTCCTACCATTAATATTTCCAAGCATCGAATCACCTAAACAAAACGAAGTCGATATTGCCATGATTGATGTCGGTCAAGGTTTGTCGATCTTGGTAAAAACCAGAAATCACGCATTGCTGTATGACACCGGCCCGGCAAAGCTTGGCGGTTTCGATGCGGGCGAGTCAGTCATCGTGCCTGCTTTACATGCGGTAGGTATTGGGCACCTTGATCGCATCATGGTTAGCCATGGCGATAACGATCACGCCGGCGGTTTGGCCTCTGTCGTTAAGGCCTATCCATCCGCGCCCGTAACCGCTTCACAGGGCGCCTTAAAAACAAAATCAACACCCTGCCTGCGCGCACAAAAATGGACTTGGGACGGCGTGAATTTTGAAGTCTTACATCCGCCTGCATTTTTTCCTTATCTCGCCAATGACAGTTCCTGCGTATTGCGTATTGAAGCAGGCGGCAAAGTGGCGTTATTAACTGGCGATATGGGTAAGCAAATTGAATATCGCTTGGTGAAAGAACAGCCCGATAAAATTCGTGCCGACCTCTTGCAAGTTCCCCATCACGGTAGTGAAACTTCGTCCAGTCCCGAATTTATTGATGCTGTGAACCCCGGCTTGGCGCTTATTGCCAGTGGTGCCGATAACCGCTTTGGTCATCCAAGGCGAAGCGTGGTGGAACGCTACCAGCAGCGCGATATCGAACTTGCGGCAAGCCCACAGCATGGCTGGATGCGCCTTCGACTCGGCGCAAACGGCTTGGAATGGCGAGAAAGTCGACGCCAAGACGCAGCACGCTATTGGCATACACCGAAAACCATCGAGTCAGGCTATTCTATTAGCCAGTAAGCACACATAGGTGAATGGATGTTTGAACTGATTAAGTCCGGTGGTCCGGTCATGATTCCGATCATTATATTAGCCATCATTGCGATGGCTATTGTAGTGGAGAGATTTTGGAGCTTGCGGAGAAAGGAAGTTTTTCCACCCGGCTTGGGCGTTGAAGTTCGTGAATGGGCCCGTGGCCGTGAACTCGACACCAAACATATTGACGTCTTGCGTCGCAATTCACCGCTTGGTGAAGTATTGGCAGCAGCGTTAGACATGCGCCACAAACCACGCGAAATGATGAAAGAACGAGTTGAAGACGTTGGTCGTCATGTCGTGCATCAAATGGAACGCTTTTTAAATACCTTGGGTACCATTGCCGGGGTTGCGCCCTTGCTCGGATTACTGGGCACGGTGTTCGGCATCATCCAAATGTTTTTAACGATCTTGAAAACCGGCATTGGCGACGCCAATCAATTAGCCGGTGGTATTGGTCAAGCCTTGGTCAGTACAGCTGGTGGTTTGGTGTTGGCGATTCCGGCGCTAATGTTCTATCGCTATTTTCGCGGCCTGATTAATGAATACGTGATTGATATGGAAAAACAGGCGATTGCTTTAATGGACGTGCTGGATAACCGAATTCCCGAATCGGCGATCGAGGGAGATCAGGCGTGAAATTATCAACACGAGCGAATGATCTGGAACCTGAAATCAATCTGACTTCACTGATTGATGTCATTTTCGTCTTGATTATTTTCTTCGTCGCAACCACCACGTTCAATCAGCGTAGTGCAATGAAATTGCAACTGCCGACAGCGCAAGCCACTAGTAAACAAGACCCCGGTGAACCCCTGAATGTCTTGGTAGATGCCGAAGGCCGTTATTTTATTGGCGAAAACGAAGTATTGAAATCCGATGTTGGCTCACTCAAAGAAGCTATTGTTGCCGTTGCCGGTGAAGATCGCAGCATGCCTGTCGTGTTGCGTGCCGATGCACGCACACCGCATCAATACGTGATTACTGCCATGGATGCACTGGGCCAATTGGGTTTCGTGAAATTGTCTATTGCTACAACGCCTGAGAAGAAAAAACCCTGATATGAGCGTTACCAATACTAGTAAGCCTACCTCTTGGCAAATATATAAACGATTGCTGAGTTATACAGCGAAATATCGTTTTTTCTTGATTGTCGCGTTCATCGGCATGATTGTTGAGGCGCTAAGCGCCGGTTATTTTGCGAGTTTGATGAAGCCCATCGTGGATGAAACTATCATCGCTCGTAATCAAGTCATGCTTGTGCAGCTACCCTTGGTAATTGTGGGTTTGTTTTTACTGCGTGGTCTGGCGACCTTATGTACCGATTATGGAATGGCCCGCAGTGGTGGCAGCGTGGTTCGTGATCTTAAAAACGAAGTACTCAGAAAATTATTGCGACTACCCAGTTCAAGGTTCGATGCAGAACCCGTTGCAGTGATGGTGTCGCGTCTGAACTACGACACCGAGCAAGTAAGTCAGTCGGCCACTGAAGCCATTAAAGTGGCGGTTATCGACAGCCTAAGCATTATCGTCTTGCTTGGCTGGATGTTCTATAACAGCCCCATTGTTACATTGACAATGCTGGTGGTAGCACCTGTCATTGCTGCAGTTTCAACCTATGTAAGCCGCCGTTATCGCATGTTGAATAGAAAAATTCAGGAAGGCGTTGGCGAAGTGTCACACATGGCAGTAGAAACTCTGGCTGCTCAGCAAGAAGTAAAAATTTATGGCGCACAGGAAAAAGCTTCCCAAAATTATCTATCCCTGATCAATCGTAATTTTCGGCTCGGTATGAAAGTAGAAGTAACGCGCGGTAGCGCCTCTGCTGTCGTGCAATTGTTCGCAGCTATTGGCTTGGCGGTTATTTTGTATGTAGCAGGGAAACAAGTCGCAGCCGAAGAGCTTTCACCCGGTGGTTTTGTCAGTATTATTATTGCCATGATGGCCATGCTGCCTTCACTGAAACGTATTACCAATGTTCAAAGCGCCATTCAGCGTGGCATAACAGCAGCCGAGCGTTTATTTAATTTAATCGATGAGCCAGAAGAGCAAAACCTGGGAAAATTAAAACTAGCGCGTGCCGAAGGCTTGGTGGAATTTCGCGATGTTAGCGTTCGCTATAATGGCAAAGAGTCCAATGCGCTAAGCAATGTCAGTTTCATTGCTCGCCCAGGCACCGTCACTGCGATAGTTGGTCGCTCGGGCAGTGGCAAATCTACTTTGATCCGATTATTGCCGCGTTTTTATGAAGCCAATACCGGCGATGTCATGATTGACGGACAATCGGTCAAAAACTACCCGATTGAAGATTTACGAAATCAAATTGCACTTGTCGGTCAAAAGGTAATGCTCTTTGACGATACCGTGGCTGCTAATATTGCTTACGGCAGTGACATGCACGATGACAAGCGCTTGCTTGAAGCCGCAGATGCTGCAAATGCCTCCGAATTTATCAACAAATTGCCCCATGGCATGCAAACCCGGATTGGCGAGAACGGTAGCTTGCTTTCAGGTGGTCAACGTCAGCGCATCGCCATCGCGCGAGCTATTTTAAAAGACGCCCCTATTTTAATTTTAGATGAAGCCACCGCCGCGCTCGATAACGAATCCGAACGTCTGGTTCAAGACGCACTGAATCATTTAATTCCCGACAAAACTACCTTGGTCATTGCGCATCGTCTATCTACTATCGAACATGCTGACCAAGTATTGGTATTCGATGAAGGCCGTTTGGTAGAGCAAGGGACGCATGCTCAATTACTGGCGAAGTCCGGAGTCTATGCTCACTTGCATAATATGCAATTCAGGAATATGGAGCAGGCGTGAGGGCGACGCTTGAAGCGGCTCTGAATAAACGCTGGTACGGCGATGTCAAACCGAACGTGGCACTTAGAGCGATCGCTTTTTTTTACGAGACCCTGACTAAATTTCGACGATATCTTTATCGCAAAAATATTTTTAAATCGACAAGAGTGAGTGTTCCGGTCATTGTGGTGGGCAATTTTACCGTCGGTGGCACCGGCAAAACACCGTTCACCATTGCATTAATACAAGCCATGCAAAAACGAGATTGGAAACCCGGTGTTGTCAGTCGCGGTTATGGCCGTAAAAATGCGAATCCTGTTTCCGTACACATTAAAAGTTTGGCTCAAGACTGCGGCGACGAACCCTTGCTGATTTTCCAACGCACTCAATGTGCTATCCGTGTCGATGCCAATCGCGTGCGTGCAGCAGAATATTTAATCGAACAGGGCTGCAATTTAATTATTGCCGATGACGGCTTACAGCATATTCGCCTGCGACGCGACATCGAAATCGAACTCATTGACCACGAACGAAAATACGGCAATGGTTTTATCCTGCCCGCCGGACCTTTGCGTGAACAAGCACGACCCTGTGATTTCAGAGTATCCAATGGTGCTTTGGAAGACGACATACAAACGCAGAACTACGGCATGCAATTAATTTACGGCGATGCCGAAAAACTAGACGGCAGTGAACATCAGGATCTAAGTGAATTTTCTGACACCAAAGTAAATGCCATTGCCGGCATCGGCCATCCGGAAAGATTTTTTAATGCGCTCATGGCACGCGGGCTCAATATCAACCCCATCGCATTCGCCGATCACCACGATTATTCACTTCACGATTTTCCTGATGACGCCCCATTACTCATGACTGAAAAAGACGCCGTAAAATGTCGTGAGCTCGGATTGAAAGACGCTTGGTGCGTGCCGGTAAACGCAGCCCTAAACGAAAATTTATTCGACGCGCTACAAAAAAAATTGCGTGAACCTCCAACGTAGGAGCGTCCTTTAGGCGCGAAAAACCCCGCCAGAGCTCTATCGCGCCTAAAAATCCGCTCTCGTAGGAGGCCGCTTGCGTGCGACGTGAATCGTGCAGGCACTTGAGAATGCATTCCCCTTGGACTATCCGCAGATTTTTCGCGCCTAACGGACGCTCCCACAAAAACACGTTCTCGTAGGAGGGCCTTACAGGCCCGAAAAATCACCCCCATGCTAATATCAAAAATCAAATCGTTACAAACTTATCCATGACCCACTTCATCGTCGCCATTCCCGCCCGCTATGCCGCCTCGCGCCTACCAGGCAAACCATTGCGCCTAATTGCCGGCGAACCCATGGTCGTTCACGTAGCTCGCCGTGCAATAGCAGCAGGTGCATCGCAAGTCGTACTCGCCACCGATGACCAGCGTATAGCCGACGCACTTAAAAATTACCCCGTCACAATCTGCATGACCCGCACCGACCATCCCTCCGGCACCGATCGCCTCGCAGAATGCGCCGAACAATTACAATGGCCCGACCAACAAATCATCGTAAACCTGCAAGGCGACGAACCCTTCGCCCCCGCCGCAGGCATTCGAGCCGTTGCCGAAGTATTAGAAAATTCCAATGCACCCATGGCAACACTCGCCACTGAAATCATCGACACCGAAACCTATTTCGATTCCAACGCCGTCAAAGTAGTACGCGCAAACAACGGCAACGCCTTGTATTTCAGCCGCGCCCCCATGCCCTGGCAACGCGACCGCTTTGCCAATGACCGCGTCAGCGCGCCACAAACTGGTGCCCTTCGACACATCGGCATCTACGCCTATCGAGCTGGCTTTCTAAAAACTTTTACGCAGCTCCCAATAGGACAACTCGAACAACTCGAAGCCCTCGAACAATTGCGCGTACTCGAAGCCGGTTATCAAATAGCCGTTGGCATCACACCGGAAGCGTTTCCGCAGGGTGTTGATACCGAAGCAGATTTGGTGAGGGCCGAACTAGGATTCGCAATAAAACGTTTATAGGGTGCGCTCGAGCGCACCCTACTTAAAATCGTAAATCTGGCAACGGGTTCTGTTTAAACTGATCCAGATGTTGGTCTAACCCAAGCTCACACTTAACCACATGTCTTTCCATATTATCTTTCATCCATCGGTCATTAGGGTTCACACCTTCTGGATGACGTTCATTATGATAAATATGGGTGGCAAGTCCAGCAAATCGAATATCTCGGCGTTTCAATCCCATGCGATAGGCACGTAATAAAATATCGTTGTCTTCGCGGCCCCAGCCGATAAAGCGTTCGTCATAACCATTGACTGCGATTAAATCTTTTCGCCACCAGCCTTGATTACAGCCTTTTACGCCAGTGGTTTTTTGGCCTTCTGACATCTTCAAAAATACATTTGCAAGCCAGGGCATGCGAAGTGTGTGACGGCGTCTTGCGATGCCTTTGCTAAAAAAATGCGGGTCTTTGTGTTGCAGCAGTAATTTGTCGGCATCGAACTCGGGCTGGGTAAGAATTCGGCTGCCTTGTACATAGAAGCCTGCTTTTGCCGCATGCAAATGATCTTCGATAAAATGTTTGTTCACCACCATGTCGCCATCCAGAATGATGATGTAATCGCCGGATGCAGCGGCAATGGCAAGATTGCGTGATCGTGCAAGCCGGAATCCGCTGTCTTCTTGCCAGCTATGTTTCAAAATGACAGGAAAGTCTTTGGCGATTTCCATAATCATGGTTCGCATACTGTCTTTTGAACCATCGTCGGCCACAATGACTTCGTAAGGCAGCATGGTTTGTTGCGCAATACTGCGAAGCGCAGATTTTAATGCGCTTTCCCAGTTGTAAGTGGTGATGACAATGCTGACTTTCATTGCGCGTAGCCCGGTAGTAGCACGACTGAAAAAAAACGTAATTCTAGTCACGATTATATTAAGTTGAAGCTCAAATTAGTAGTCTATAAGCACTATAATAGTCCACATCTACTGTAAGTTGTGACTCCTCAGAAACTCATGAATAGCCAGAAACCAATCCGATCAACATTTCTGCAAAGTGTCGCTGATTTCTCACGGAGCTATATTTTAAAGAAGGTATTTAAAAGATTCACATCTCGAATCAGAAAAAATAAATCTAACGTTAGCAAGCTGCATAAGATTTTTTCCCAGTACAGTAAAACATTTGCAGGTTATAGCGTTCTTGATATTATCTGGTTAGATCAAGACAGCAATAATTGCAAAGCTGAACTACTCCCAGCATATGACTCAGTGTCCTATGGCCCAAAATTGAATGGGGCAAAAGAAATTGTCAGCCAAGTAAGAATCGCGGCAATAAAACAATATTTTTTTCATGATGCTCAGATTAATATTACATCGTCGTCTGTGGTCAGCAAAAGTGAAGCCATAATTGAGAGGGTTCAGGGCGTTAGCAGTTCAAGAAGTAGCTATGTAAGCGGCCACATTACAGAGCATGGTGCAACAATTGTACTCGTGGATAATATTTGCGAACCGATAATAATCGAGAAAGCTATTTTTTTGGGTGGCAATGGCTGTGCTAACTATTATCACTGGTTGATTGAAATACTGCCAAAGCTTGAATACATAGATGAATTATCAAACTACACTGACTATCCACTATTGGTGAGTGAAGATGTTTGCAGTGTTAAGAATCTGCGCGATGCACTTAACGCACTTAATCCTGATCGTGCCATAGTTAGTGTTAAGAGTAGAACTAATCACATCGTTCAAAATCTTGTCTATATCAATGCGCCTAACGAGTGTCCATTCAATCTTCAGCGTAAGCAAGTACTGCTACCTTCCGATTTTTATTTTAGAAAGAGTTCGATTGATTACATAAGAAGGAAGTTGATTCAAAACGTACATGCTGCCAATGCAAGCAAGAGGCAACGCATCTTCATGGCTCGTCGGCCCGGGAGAAGAGACTACAACCAGGATCAGGTTTTTAGTATTTTGGAGCCGCTGGGCTTTCATAAAGTATTCATGGAAGAATTAAGTTTTCATGAACAAATAGAACTCATGTCGAATGCTGAGTTTATTGCTGGCCCAACTGGCGCGGCATGGACAAATCTTGTTTTTTGCAGGCCGGGGACAAAGTGCTTATGCTGGATGGCTGACGAATCAGCCGGGTTTTCAGCTTTCTCGAACCTAGCCGTCCTGGTTGGCGCAGACATGCATTATGTAACGTACCGAGCAGGCGTCACCACTACCGGGAAGCTCTACTTTCAGAACTATACGGTGGATGCATCGGCAATCAAAAAACAAATTGAGAGCATGATTTCTGATCATCAATAAACGGGCAGCTATCTGCCCATTTATTTCATTTAGTAAAATCCAAAAAATTACAGCGATTCAAAAATACCCGCTGCGCCCATGCCGGTGCCGATACACATGGTGACCATGCCGTATTTTTGTTTGCGGCGTTTCATGCCGTGAACAATGGTGGCGGTGCGGATGGCACCAGTAGCTCCGAGCGGATGGCCGAGGGCAATGGCACCGCCGAGTGGATTGATTTTAGATGCATCCAGGCCGCAGTCACGAATAACGGCAAGTGACTGTGCTGCGAAGGCTTCGTTTAATTCAATCCAGTCGAGTTGGTCTTTGGTCAAACCGGCTTGCTTTAATGCTTTTGGAATCGCGGCAATCGGGCCAATACCCATCACTTCGGGGCGCACACCGGCGACCGAAAAGCTGACGAGGCGGGCAATTGGTGTGAGGCCGTAATCTTTAATCGCTTGTTCCGATGCCAACAGAACTGCACCAGCACCGTCCGACATTTGCGATGAATTACCCGCAGTCACACTGCCACCGGCGCGGAAGACCGGCTTGAGTTTTGCCAAACCTTCAATCGAAGAATCGGCACGCGGGCCTTCATCATTCATGGCAATCACTTCACGCATCTGCACCGTATTGCCGACTAAAACCGGTTGACGGGAAATAATATGGTACGGAGAAATTTCGGAAGTAAATTCGCCAGCGGCAATCGCGGCAATCGCTTTTTGATGCGATGCAAACGCAAACGCATCTTGGTCTTCGCGCGAGATATTCCATTCCGACGCTACTTTTTCCGCGGTGATGCCCATGCCGTAGGCAATGGCGATATTGTCATCTTCAAATACTTTCGGACTCATGGCCACTTTATTGCCCATCATCGGCACCATGCTCATACTTTCGGTGCCGCCAGCGAGCATTAAATCAGCTTCGCCTAAACGAATGCGATCGGCGGCGAGTGCCACCGCTTGCACGCCGGACGAACAAAACCGATTGATTGTTTGCGCGGCAATCACATTCGGCAAACCGGCCAACAACAGGCCGATGCGTGCGACATTCATGCCTTGCTCGCCTTCGGGCATGGCGCAACCAATGATGGCGTCGTCAATGCGGCTGGTATCGATGCCCGGTGCCTGGGCACAAACGGCTTTCAACACATGCGCCAGCATTTCATCGGGACGGGTATTACGGAACATGCCGCGCGGCGCTTTGCCAACCGGCGTACGGGTAGCGGCAACGATATAGGCTTCTTGAATTTGTTTGGACATTTCGTTTCTCTTAATATTTAGCGAAAAGACGTTGTGTGGGGCTTGGGGCTGGGGGCTTGGGGCTAAAAAGCTAAATCTGTATCGATTAGCCTCCAGTTCCCAGCCTCTAGCCCCGAGATTCAGTTGCGAAGTGGTTTGCCGTTTTGCAGCATATAAAGAATGCGATCTTGGGTTTTTGGCATCAAAGCCAGCGCGATGAAATGCTCGCGTTCCAGTTTCAGTAACCATTCTTCATCGACCAATGAACCGCGATCGACATTGCCACCACACAGTACTGTTGCAATGCGAGTCGATACTTCCATATCGTGCTCGGAAATAAAGCGACCTTCGAGCATATTGACCAGCATCATTTTGAATGTCGCGATACCGACATCGCCAGCCACCGGAATTTGTCTTGCAGGCAAAGCAGGGCGATAGCCCGATTCAGCCAAGGCTTTCACTTGTTGTTTGGCAACATAAAGCAGTTCAAAGGCATTAAAGATCACAACATCATTTTCGCGAGCGAGTTTGAGTTCTTTTGCTTCCAGTGCCGAAGCCGAGACTTTACCCATGGCAATGGCTTCGAAATATGGCTTCAAGCCTGCAAACACGTCACCGCCTTGACCAACAGCTAAACCCACGCGAGTCGCGATTTCTTTCAGGCCACCACCAGCAGGCAGCAAGCCTACGCCAGCTTCAACCAAGCCAATATAACTTTCCAGGGAAAATACGGTGCGGGCCGAATGCATCTGGAATTCACAGCCGCCGCCAAGCGCCAAACCACGTACTGCGGCTACGACAGGCACCAATGCATATTTAATACGTTGGCTAGTAGCCTGGAAGTTGGCCACCATGGATTCGAACTCTTTCAGCTTGCCGTCTTTCAGGCTTTGCATCGCACCAGAAAGATCTGCGCCGGCAGAGAAGGTATCTTTATTTTGCCAAATCACCATGCCGGTAAAATCTTTTTCGGCGATATCGATCGCTTGTTGAATTCCTGCCAACACACCATCGCTGACGGTATTCATTTTCGTTTTGAAGCTGAGTACCGCAACGCCGTCACCGTCATGCCACATGCGAACAGCATCGGTTTCGAATACGGTTTCGCCCGGCGAGAAACTTTCGCCCAAGACTGGGTCCGGAAAACGCTGACGCGCATACACTGGATTGCTCGAACGTCCGACAATCTTGTTTTGTGCCGGGCTGTAACTGCCAGCGGCTTCATTAACGCCATCACGCTCGCTTACCCAAGCTGGCAATGGCGCCGAGCTCATCGATTTACCGGCAGCGATATCTTCTTGAATCCAGCTTACGACTTGTTTCCAACCCGCTGATTGCCATGACTCGAAGGGACCTTGGGCCCAGCCGTAGCCCCAGCGAATGGCGAGATCGACATCGCGTGCGGTATCGGCAATATCGGCCAAATTATAGGCACTGTAGTGGAATAGATCACGGAACATGGCCCATAAAAATTGCGCTTGTTTGTGCTCGCTGGCGCGCAGTTTTGCAAATTTTTCGGCCGGATTTTTGATTTTCAGAATCTCGACGACTTCTGGTGCAGCTTCACCAGTCGCAGGGCGATAATCCTGTAATTTCAAATCGAGAACCACAATATCCTTGCCGCGTTTTTGAAAAATACCTGCTCCGGTTTTCTGGCCAAGCGCGCCTTTGGCAATTAAAGCCTGCAACCAATCGGGGGCTTTGAAGTATTCTTTCCATGGATCGTTCGGCAAGGTATCGGCCATGGTTTTGATGACATGTGACATGGTGTCCAGACCAACAACGTCGGAAGTGCGGTAAGTCGCAGACTTCGGACGACCAAGTAATGGCCCCGTCAGCGCATCGACTTCATCAAAGCCCAAACCGAAAGCGGCGGTGTGGTGCAAAGTCGAAAGAATTGAGAACACGCCGATTCGGTTACCGATAAAGTTCGGCGTGTCTTTAGCGTAAACCACGCCTTTGCCGAGGGTTGTGACCAGGAAAGACTCAAGACCTTCAAGCACCGCTTGGTCAGTGTTTTTACAAGGAATGAGCTCGGCTAAATGCATATAGCGGGGCGGGTTGAAGAAGTGCACGCCGCAGAATCTATGATGAAGTGATTCATCAAGAACATCTGCCAAGCTATTGATTGATAAGCCAGAAGTATTGGAAGCTAGAATCGCATTCGGGTTTACGAAGGGCAGAATCTTGGCGTAAAGATCTTTCTTCCAGTCCAAGCGTTCGGCGATGGCTTCAATGATCAAATCGCAGCCTTTCAGCCATTCCAGATGCTCGTCGTAGTTGGCCGCGACAATGGCCGTTGCCTTGTCTTTGGAAGCCAGAGGCGCTGGCGAAAGCTTGCCCAGGTTTGCAATGGCTTTATTCACGATGCTGTTCTTTTCGCCGTCTTTTGCTGGCAAATCGAAGAGGATGGTGTCCACATTGGCATTTACTAAATGAGCGGCAATCTGCGCGCCCATCACGCCAGCGCCGAGAACGGCGACTTTACGGATGCGAAGCTGTGACATGTAAAACTCCGGGTTATGAATCAGGAAAAATTAGGCTGCACGCAAACCGGCAGCGGCGAAACGAATAAGACCCTGGGCCGCTTTATCGGCGTGAGAGCGATCAGAAACACCAGCCGGGCGCTTGATCAAACCAAAGTCTGCCATGGCATATGTGAGGGCGCCGGCGGTGAAATCCAGCCTTAAATAGAGATCTTCTTTGGCCAAGCCAGGCAGGCAGCTCGCTAATGCTTTAGCGAATTCACGTAAAACTTGCCCATAGTTATCGGACAGAAATTTACGCAGGCCATCGTTTTTCTCGGCATAGGCGCGTGCAAGCACGCGCACAAAGGCTGAGCCATGACGGTCATAAGTCAATGCAAGGGCGGGCTGGATGAAAGCTGCCAAAATAGCTTCAAGGTCGCCGGACTTTTCCTCCTGCGCTTGTCGCAGCAGGCTCAAGCGGCGCTCGCTCATTTCGTCCATGCGGCGACGAAAAACCTCGTTAACCAGGTTTTCTTTCGAGCCAAAATGGTAATTTACCGCCGCAATATTAACGTCTGCGCGGCTGGTGACCTGACGTAATGAGGTGCCTGCGAATCCAAACTGGGCGAATAATTCTTCGGCAGCGCCAAGAATTCGGTCTTTAGTGTTGAAGTGAGCGGTCGGCATAGTCTCGTATTCTGCTCCAGCGTTTGATTCAAACGAATGTTTCAATCATAAAATCGAACGCTTGTTGGGTCAAGCCCAATGATAGGGCGGGCACTCGTTACCAGAAGGTGACAAGGAGCGTGAGAGAGCTTTCAATATTTGAGCTAAACCCTTCTTTGAAATGGGTTTTTATGGTAAATTTAGCGACTTTCAACCCTTAGACACTGGAGTTACACCATGGCGCTGGAACGCACCATCTCAATTATCAAACCTGATGCCGTTG
>JAYSXB010000043.1:0-2178 GCA_043717775.1 Arenimonas sp. | reverse complement strand
AAACCAGCTTCATTCTCGCTCTCCTGCGAATTATTGAGGCCAAAACTCGGCCCCTACCCCCTATCTTATCTGTGCTTGAGCAAAATCGGCAGGGGGTAGCCCTTGCCCATTCACCCCAGCTTACACACACTGGCGCTATGGATACGATTTTAATACTCATGGTGCTGGCGATTCCAGCAGGGCTTTTCTGGTCTTCAGGCAGATCGGCAGCGGAAATTGCGCTGCTTTACGGCCAACGTGCCTGCCAGCGTGCAGGTGTGCAATGGCTGGACCAAAGCGCGCACATGATCGCCATTCGGCTACGCCGTGGCAGCAATGGCTGGCTTAGCTGGGAACGCAAATTCCTGTTTGAGTACTCGCACAATGGCGATGACCGCTACGCCGGCCATGTGGTTTTATTGGGGACCGAATTAGTGGGCTTGGTGGGGCCGATGCCTGTGATTGACGAGAAATCTGAAGTTTGAAAAATGAGCGTAGTGCATGGAAGCTTGGGGTTAAGCACGCAAATATTCATCAGACACGCGCCCTAGACACAGGGTAAATTTGAAGACTCCAAGATCTAGCCTTCATTCGGAGGAGACGTATTATTGAAGCGTTCTCGCAGACTCTTCGCGCCTTACGGACGCTCCCACAAAAGACATCGGGCTAACATTCAATTACTCAAAACTTCCAATCGAATCACGCGCTAAATTATCGAAGCGTGTGTACTCGCCAAAGAATTTCAGCTTGATGGTATCGGTCGGGCCGTTACGATGTTTGGCAATGATAATTTCAGCCAAACCTTTTTCCGCCGAATCCTTGTGGTAATAGTCGTCGCGATAAATAAACATGATGATATCGGCGTCCTGCTCGATACCGCCGGACTCACGCAAGTCGGACATAATCGGGCGTTTGTCGGTGCGGCTTTCCAAGCCACGATTCAACTGTGACAAGGCAATAATCGGAATATTCAATTCTTTTGCGAGCGCTTTGAGCGAGCGGGAAATTTCCGAGACTTCGTTGACGCGGCCTTCCTTATTGCCTGGCACTTGCATCAATTGCAAATAATCGACCACGATCAAGCCGAGGTCATGTTCGCGTTTCAAACGGCGCGCGCGGAAAGCCAAATCGTAGGGCGACAAGGCTGGTGTATCGTCGATAAAAATTTTCACTTCCGACAACATTTTGATTGCCATATTTACGCGTGACCAATCTTCATCTTCGAGCATGCCGGTTTTAAGACGCTGTGCATTGATGCGGCCAATCGATGAAATGAGACGAAATGCCAATTGCGACGACGACATTTCCATCGAATAAACCGCGACCGCTTTTTTGGTTTTGAGCGCAGCAAATTCGGCGATATTTAATGCCAGTGTGGTTTTACCCATGGCAGGTCGCGCCGCAAGAATAATTAAATCCGAATTTTGCAGGCCTGAGGTCAAATGATCCAGATCATGAAATCCACTCGGCAGCCCGGTAATCGCGCCCTGGTTTTCATAGCGCTGACGCAATTGTTCAAAGGCTTCGACCATGGCAGCGCGCACGGGCACAAAACCTTTTTTGCCGCGCTCGCCCTGCTCGGCAATACGGAATACATGCTGCTCGGCTTTAGACAATAACTCACTGACTTCGCGGCCATCGGGACGAAAGCTGTCGTTAACGATTTCAGTACCGGCTTCGATCAATTGGCGTAACACCGATTTTTCGCGCACGATTTCGGCATAGGCTTTGATATTTGCGGCCGAAGGCGTCGTACTGGCCAATTCAATCAAGTAGGCATTGCCGCCAATTTGTTCGGATAGATTATTGGCTTCAAACCATTCGCCGAGCGTTACCGCATCGAAGGGTTTGTTTTTTTCGGCCAATTCGCGAATACCGCGATAAATCAGGCGATGGTCGCGCCGATAAAAATCTTCTTCCGATAAGCTATCGCCCAAAATATTCAAGGATTCAGGTGCGAGCATCAGGCCACCGATTACCGCCTGCTCGGCCTCCACCGATTGTGGCGGCAAGCGCAAGGAATCAATTTTATTATCGGAACGAATGGAATCGGGGCGTGCGGACATAGGGTTTCTTTTGATTTTTTTGAAGAAATTACTGTGAGCCAATGCTACGGCTTATCGGGCAAAAGTGTTGCGCGCAAGTCGGTGGGTTTCCTGTGGATAAGATCATAGTGTCATCGCATTCAATGAGATCTTG
>JAYSXB010000042.1:0-5587 GCA_043717775.1 Arenimonas sp. | reverse complement strand
AATAAAGTCGAATTAGATTTGCCCGTTCTGCCATTGCGCGATGTGGTGGTGTACCCGCATATGGTGATCCCGCTTTTTGTCGGACGCGAGCGTTCGATAAAAGCCCTGGATTTGGCAATGGCGGCTGACAAGCAAATTTTATTACTGGCGCAGAAAAGCCCCGATACCGATGACCC
Organism: Arenimonas sp.; assembly: GCA_043717775.1. Classification (GTDB taxonomy): domain Bacteria; phylum Pseudomonadota; class Gammaproteobacteria; order Xanthomonadales; family Xanthomonadaceae; genus Arenimonas. The sequence goes on along the minus strand of JAYSXB010000042.1, from coordinate 5,411 downwards.
AGCTTCCGAAGATCTATATACCATCGGGACACTGGCTACCGTGCTGCAATTGCTGAAACTGCCAGACGGCACCATCAAGGTCTTGGTCGAAGGCACCGCACGTATCAAAATGACCGGCTTTTCCGAGCGTGACACCGCCATGACCGGCACTGCACATACAGTTGATTCGGTATTCGATCGTGATACTCGAGAGCTCGATGTAACCCAGCGTTCCTTAATGTCATTGTTTGAGCAATACGTCAAAACCAATCGTAAATTACCACCGGAATTGCTCAGCACTTTATCGGGTATTGACGACCCGAGCCGTTTTGCCGATACCGTTTCCGCGCACTTAAGCACGCGCCTGGTCGATAAACAGACGTTGCTCGAAATCCTGAATGTAGGCGAACGCCTGGAAATGCTGATCGGTTTGGTTGACGGCGAAATTGATGTTCAGCAAATCGAAAAACGTATTCGTGGCCGGGTTAAATCGCAAATGGAAAAAAGCCAACGCGAATATTATTTGAATGAACAAATGAAAGCCATTCAAAAAGAACTCGGTGAAAACGAAGAAGCCCCGAACGAACTGGAAGAATTGGCAAAGAAAATTGCCAATGCCGGCATGCCTAAAGAAATCGAAAACAAGGCCAAAACCGAGCTCAATAAATTGAAACAAATGTCACCCATGTCGGCTGAAGCGACGGTTGTTCGTAATTATCTGGACTGGATGACCGGCGTGCCCTGGAAGAAAAGCAGCAAGGTACGTAAAGATTTAAAAGAAGCGCAAAAAGTATTGGATGAAGATCATTACGGACTTGAAAAAGTAAAAGATCGCATCTTGGAATATTTGGCAGTGCAGGCGCGCGTAAAAAAAATGCATGGTCCTATTCTTTGCTTGGTCGGGCCGCCCGGCGTTGGTAAAACTTCATTAGGTCAAAGTATCGCCAAAGCCACAAACCGTAAATTTGTCCGCATGAGTTTGGGTGGCGTGCGCGACGAAGCCGAGATTCGTGGCCACCGTCGTACCTATATTGGTTCGATGCCGGGCCGTATTGTGCAAAACCTGAATAAAGTCGGCACCAATAATCCATTATTTGTACTCGATGAAATCGACAAGATGAGCATGGATTTCCGTGGTGATCCATCATCGGCTTTATTGGAGGTGCTGGACCCCGAGCAAAATCACACTTTCAATGATCATTATTTGGAAGTCGATCTGGATTTGTCGGAAGTGATGTTTGTGGCAACCGCGAACACACTGAATATTCCCGGGCCTTTATTGGATCGCATGGAAGTCATTCGCATTCCAGGCTATACCGAAGAAGAAAAGCTCAATATTGCAGAACGCTATTTGCTACCGAAACAGCTCAAGGGTAATGGCTTGAAAGAGGGCGAACTAAAAATACAGAGTGACGCACTGCGTGACATTATTCGTTATTACACTCGCGAGTCCGGTGTGCGCAATCTGGAGCGCGAAATTGCGAAAATTGCGCGCAAAGTCGTCAAGGAAATCGTCCTTGCTGGTCCACAGCCTAAGCAAGTGAAAAAAGATGGCAAGGCCGCAAAGAAAATGGCAACAGTGAAAGTATCTTCCGAAAATCTAGATAAATATCTCGGTGTCCAGCGCTTTGATTTTGGTTTGGCCGAAGAGAAAAGTGAAGTGGGTTTGGTCACTGGCTTGGCGTGGACTGAAGTAGGTGGCGATTTATTGCAAATTGAAGCGACTCTGATGCCAGGCAAGGGCCAATTAATTCTTACAGGTCAGCTGGGTGACGTGATGCAAGAATCGGTGAAAGCAGCGCATACCGTGGTGCGCTCACGCTCCGAAGCCTTGGGCCTTGATAGCGAGTTTCATCAGAAGTTCGATATCCATGTGCACGTGCCTGAGGGCGCAACACCAAAAGACGGACCGAGCGCGGGCATCGCGATGGTGACGGCATTGGTGTCGGCATTGTCAGGTGTACCTGTACGAGCGGACTTGGCAATGACCGGAGAAATTACACTGCGAGGCCGTGTGCTTCCGATCGGCGGATTGAAAGAAAAGCTGCTGGCTGCGCTACGCGGCGGTATAAAAACCGTTTTGATTCCGCTGGAAAACAAAAAAGATCTTGCCGATATTCCGAGAAACGTCACGCAAGACCTTGAGATTATTCCAGTTAAGTGGATTGATGAAGTGCTGAATGTAGCACTGGTGCGGCCTTTGTCACCTTCAACAGAATCTAGCAATGCTGTCAAGGAAGCAGCTGAAAATACTGGCCGCGATTCGGATCCAAACCCGTTACGTCATTAAGATTTTTTTAAATTAACTGAGAGCCGCGAAAAATAAGGTTCTCAGTGCTTGCTTATGTAAAAAAGCACTGGTATAAATTGCACAACCGAAATGTAGGTGTGCTTACGTTTCGGCTCAGGTGGATTAGATGTTGTTTTCTTCGAACACAACTAATTTATAAAAATTTTGCGAATACAAATCGCACAGGGAGTTTATTTATTATGAACAAAGCTGAATTCGTTGCTAGCGTTGCAGAAACTGCTGAACTGTCGAAAGCCGATGCTGCCGGTGCAGTTGATGCGGTAATTGAAGTTATCAAGAAAGCCCTCAAGAAAGGTGACACCATCACCCTCGTTGGTTTTGGTACTTTCTCTGTTCGAAAACGTGCTGCTCGTCAAGGCCGCAACCCGCAAACGGGCGCGACCATTAAAATCAAAGCTTCTAAAAATCCGGCATTCAAAGCTGGTAAAGCCCTTAAGGATGCTGTAAACTAAGCGACTCGCTAGGGTGCTTAGCTCAGCGGTAGAGCGTCTCCCTTACACGGAGAGGGTCGGGGGTTCGAAACCCTCAGCACCCACCATAGTACCTAGTAAAAAAACGCGGAGTGGTAGTTCAGTTGGTTAGAATGCTGGCCTGTCACGCCGGAGGTCGCGGGTTCGAGTCCCGTCCACTCCGCCAATCCTTCAAAGGCGCCTACAAAGGCGCCTTTGTTTTTTCAACTTTTGCTTATCTACTTTTTCGTTCAACGCAGACTTTTGGTAAAGAACTCTATGCTCCAGAACATTCGTGATAAAACTTCAGGTTGGATCGCTACAGCGATACTAGGCACGATCATCGTGATTTTTGGTTTTGGTTTTGGTATTCAAGAATATCTGTCGCCGCAAGTGAATAACTACGTTGCCAAAATTGAAGGCGGTGGTTTATTTTTTGGCTTCAAAAAACCGACACTGGAAATTGGCGCAGATGAATTCCGCTCCCGCCTAGAACAAGTGCGCCAGAGCGAAATGGCCCAGCAAGGTGAGGCCTTTGATACGGCAAAGTTTGAGACAGTGGATTCTAAGCGTGCCGTACTTGAAAAATACATTGATGAAAAACTGATTGTATTTGCCGCTCAACAAAAAGGTCTGAAGATTTCAGATCCGGTGCTGGCGGATGCGGTCAAGAAGATGCCCGAATTTCAAAACGAACAGGGTGCTTTTGATATTCTGAAATACAAAAGCTTTTTGGCGGGTCGCGGTTTGACTGAGATCCAAGCCGATGAACTTATACGTGAAGGCATGCAGCGCCAGATGGTGCCTAGTACGATTGTCAATTCATCGATCGCCAGCGACACGGAAGTGGAATCCTATATCAAGCTGGAACGGCAAACACGTGATTTACGTTATCTGCCAATCCCTGCAATTTTAGCTCCACAAGCCGCTCCGACGGCGGACGAAATCGATGCGTGGTATAAAAAAAGCAGCCTGCGCTATCGCAGCGAAGAAAAAGTCACTATTGAATATGTCGAACTTAATGGCGCGAATTTGCCAGTAGGTACGACAGTTGATGATGCAACGCTGCGTGATTTATATAATAAAAAGATCAATGCTTATCGCACGGCCGATCAAAAAATGGCTTCGAATATTTTCTTTGCCGTTGCCAAAAACGCCAATGCCAGTGTTGCCAATGCCGCATTGGCAAAAGCCAATAATGTTGCCAAATTAGCGCGTGCTCCCGGAGCAGATTTTGCCGCTCTGGCCAAGCAATACTCTGAAGATGAGGGCTCTAAAGATAGCGGTGGCGATTTGGGCGCGGTTGAGCCTAGCTTGTTTGACCCTGCGGTTGAAAAAGCATTTGCCAGCCTACAGGTCGGCCAAATTAGCGACCCGGTACGTGGTGCCGATGGATACAACGTCATTTGGTATCGTGAAAAGGTAGCGGGTGATGCACGCGCGTTTGAAGAGGTGCGTTCAGAATTGGAAACCAGTTACTTTGAAACCGAGCGTGAGCGGGCACTAAGTGATCGCGTCAGTAAGTTGCTTGATAAAACCTACAATGATCCTTCTGCGCTGGCGGCGACTGCAAAACAAATGGGCTTGACTCCCTTGCGTGCCGGTCCCTTCACCCGCGCGGTAGGAGGCGGTTTAGCAGCTTTGGAGCCTATTCGTAAGGCGGCGTTCTCGGACACGCTGAAAGTGAATCGTGAAGTGAGTGATGCAATTGAAATTGCAGAGAATCAAATTGTCGTGATGCGCGTGGTTGATTATGAGCCGGCCGGTGCGATTCCCCTGGCTGAAATTCGTGATCGTGTCGAAGCAGATTTTATTGCGGACCGCAGTGCCGTTGCAGCTAAAGCTCGTGCGCAAGCACTGCAGGCGCGTGCGAACAAAGGTGAGAGTCTTGATGCAATTGCAGCAGAACTAGGTGGGCAGGTTGCAGAGTGGCCAATGATGCCCCGTACCCCACCCATTCCTCAGTTGACTGAAGTCGCGAAGGTTGCATTTGCACTGCCGCGTCCAGACCCGAAGAAAATAAATATCGGTGTTGCGAAACTTCAGGCTGATAGCTACGCCTTGATTCAAGTTACTGCAGTCAAAGAAGGCGATATCAGTACCATTGATGCAGAAACCCGCAAGAGTATTCGCAAGCAATTAGCGCAAGCACGTGGTTCGGTAGAAGCTGAAGCCTATATGAAATCATTGCGTAAAGAATTTAAAGTTACTGTGATCGAAGCAAATCTCTAAACAAGATTTGAATCAATAAAAAGCCCGGGAAACCGGGCTTTTTATTGCTTTACAAAGCTTGAACTTGATCATATGCCGAATGCATTCTATGGCGCCAACTTCAAACTCTGGCCGACGCGCAGTACCGCATTGCGGCCAAGTCCGTTGAGCTTACGTAAGCTCGTCAACGTAAGGCCATAGCGCTTGGCAATTGCCGACAAGGTCTCCCCAGGCTTGACTTCATGGCTGCCGGAATGAGTTTCGGAACTTGATATAGTCGCTACATTTGCATCGAAATTGGCGGAGTTTTCTGGATTGTTTGCAGCAGTATTTAGAATGCTGTTTCCCGCTACATAAGTGGGCATCAATATTCTGCGGGGTGCAAGTGCGGAAATTTTCCCCTGCTTATAGGCAGGGTTGTTTTGCTTGAGGCTGTTGGCGTCAAGTTGGTAGCGCTTTGC
>JAYSXB010000041.1:0-14408 GCA_043717775.1 Arenimonas sp. | reverse complement strand
CAGATCCCGATGTGCTTGCAGAGCCTGCGTGCGAATCTCTTCAAAGCGAACACGCACCTCCATATCTCCGGCTAATGATCTCGAGCGTACCAATGCCTGATGCTCCCATGTCCAGGCGCGGGTTTTTTGATACTGCTCGAAACTCTCCAGACTCGATACCAGCAAACCTTTGGCACCATCGGGTCGCAGACGCATATCGACTTCATACAGGCGACCGGCGGGCGTAATGGTTTGCATCAAGCTAATTATTTTTTGTGCCAGTCTTGCGAAATAACGCTGAGCATCCAAAGCACGATTTCCATTCGATACTGCACTTGCAGCAGCATTATGCAAGAACACTACATCCAGATCGGAAGCAAAACCCAATTCTTTTGCGCCCACACTGCCATAGCCCACAATGGCAAAACCGGCACCTTCAATAACACCGTGTGGTGCTTGTATTTCCGCTCTCGCCAATGCGAGCACGGCCTGCAAAATAACTTCTGCCAACACCGCTAATTGCTCTGCACTCTTGCTGGCGGCCTGCTGTTGAAACAAGGTTGCTTGTGCAATGCGGAATGAAAGACTTTGCCGCATTTCATTCAATGCCGTTAATGCCAACTCGGTGTCGCCGATAGCCAAGGCCTGCTTGGCCATCGCCTGCAGTTGTGCATGATTCGGGAATGCCTGCGCGACCCGATGATCGAGTAATTCATCAAGTAACAACGGGTGCTCGACCAAGCGTTCGGACAACCAGGCGCTGCGTGCAACCACATCGACCAAGCGTTGGAGCGCCACTGGTTTTTCTTCCAGCAAGGCCAGATAACTCGTTCGCTTGGCGATGGCATGCAATAAACTCAGACTGCGCGTCATGGCGGCTTCGGGGGCGACACTTTTTGCAGCGGCTTCCAGAATTAATGGCAGCACATGGTCGAGTCGCGAACGTGCCTTTTCATTGAAACTTTGCACGGTGGAATGTTTACAAAAATCCAGTAAGGCCTGATGCAAATCTTCGCTGGCGTTGAAGCCAAGATCCGATAATTGCTGCTGCGTTGATTGCTCGGGCAAGCCACGCCAATAATCGCCGTACGCCGTTGTTTTCGCCTTGTGTCGCTTGGAGGCCAACAAGCGCGAGAATTCTTCCGAGACAAAATCGCGATGCACTTGCAAGGCATTTTCGAGTTCAGTGGCATTGGCATAATTCAGGCCACGTGCGATCCGATAACGCATAAGCGCATCTTGCGGCAAGCTATGGGTTTGTTCGTCACGCAACATTTGCACGCGGTTCTCGACTCGCCGTAAAAATAAATACGCTGCTTTCAGTTTTTCTGCGGTGGCTTCCGGCAGATGTCCCGCTTGCACTAACATTTGCATGGCTTTCAACAAAGAGCGTTGACGCAGCACCGGCTCGCGTCCGCCATGGATTAATTGCAGGGCCTGCACCAGAAATTCTATTTCGCGAATACCACCCGGCCCCAATTTCAAATGATCGGCAAGCTCGCGTTTTTCTACTTCCGCGGCAATCATGGCTTTCATTTCACGCAGACCATCAAGGGCTGTGTAATCAAGGTAACGCCGATAAACAAAAGGCCGCAATGATTCAAGACAACGCTCGCCTGCGGTGATATCGCCAGCGACCGGGCGTGCTTTTACCCAGGCGTAACGCTCCCAATCACGACCCTCGGTTTGAAAATAATGCTCCATCGCGGCAAAGCTCAAGGCAAGCCGACCGGAATTGCCATAGGGCCGCAGACGTAAATCGACCCGATGCGAAAAACCATCGCTGGTAATATCGCCCAGCAATTGGGCCAGCCGCTGGCCCAAGCGCGTGAAGTAGGCTTCGCTATCCAGACTGCGGGCGCCATCACTTTCGCCTTGTTGCGGATAGGCATAAACCAAATCGACATCGGAAGAAAAATTTAACTCGCCGCCACCGAGTTTTCCCAAGCCAAATACAACAAACGATTGCCGCTCACCATCTGGGTTTTTTATCAAACCATAACGCGATTCAAACAGTGCGGAAATAACACGCACCGATTCACTCAAAGCCATATCCGCTATTTCACTGATTGTTCCCAGACTCGTTTCAACATTATCGTGCTCGTATAAATCGCGCCAAATAACTCGAGTGGATTGCAATCTGCGCCAGCGCCTTAATTGTTGCGGCCATTGGCTGTCGTCATCGATTGAATATGCCAGCGGCGGAATTTCTGCAGTTTCTAGTTGCTGCCAATTTTCAGGCTGCTGGCATAAAGTGTCGATGGCAAAATCACTGACCACAGCGAGCGATGCGTATTTTTCTTCGATTTCATTTCTGCTCAGGGCGTCGGTATTGGCTTGCAGCAAACGATCAAGATGTCGCTGCACCAGCGCCTGTAATTGTGATTCTAATGCTGTTGATTCAAAATCTGTCATGGCTCAATTGTGGCATAGCCGTGCTGCCGGAAACATCGCGTTTGTAGGAGGTTTGCAGGCGGGCTTGTAGGAGGGCCTTCTAGGCCCGACTGTTCGAAACACATAATCGAACGGCAAAAAGCAATCGGGCCTAGAGGGCCCTCCTACCGAAGCAAACCCCAGAAAAAACTAAAGCCCGAAACTGCATTGCAATTTCGGGCTTTAGGCTCCCTCCCCCATGACGGAGTGCGGGCAGTCTCTCCTACCCACATTTTTCTTGCACGTTGCAGTGCAACATAACTGGATTTAAGCGCTCACAACAGGAAATAAGTACACAGACTTAAAAAACTACCCATGCTGACAACATCAGTAATGGTGGTCAGAAAAATACTCGACGCGGTTGCTGGATCAGCACCAAGACGCTTAAGAATCAGCGGAATACTAGTACCTGCAATGCCTGCCAACATACAGCTGAAAGCCATTGCGCCCATGGTAATCAAGGCCAGTCCGAATGAATTCACGCCAGAATCTTTCCCGGCCACAATGTACATGGCAGCACCGGCCAATGCCCCAGTTACCATGCCATTCATTAGGCCGAGCACGGCTTCTTTACTGATCAATTTAATGATGGGCATGCCCTTCAATTCGCCGAGCGTCATGCCGCGCAGCAATACCGCCATTGATTGACACCCCAAATTGCCACTTTGTCCACCTAACACTGGCAGGAACATGGCTAGCACTACAATTTTATTGATGGTGTCGGCAAACATGCCTACAACAGCAGCACTAACAAAAACTGTCAGCAAATTAATCTGTAGCCACGGATGACGAAATTTAAAACTGCGCATCAATGGTGTCGCTAGGCGTTCTTCTTTCTCGACACCGACCATGGAACCGGCTTGTGCGGAAATTTCAAATGCCTGTTGTTCAAACAGGACTTGACCGCGAACCTGGCCCACCAAGGTGCCGTCTTCTTCGCAAACCGGATAGACCGGATAGTGGCGTGTCACCACTTCTTTCATGGCATCGACTAATTGCATGGTTGGGCGTAAAGCAAACGCACCACGAATCATGACTTCATCCAGCGTTTGCATTTTTTCGGCGTAAAGTAATTCGCGAAATGCCGCAACACCCAATAAATGATTTTCGCGATCGACCACAAATAAGTAAGTGACCATTCGTTGCTTCACGGTGTCGCGTAATACTTCGATAGCAGAAGCCACACTGGTACCGCTGCGAAATACTGCGGGCGGATCTTCCAGTAATCGGCCTACACTGCCTTCAGGATATCGCTGCGAATCGACCCAATCGGTACCCGCTGGTGCCGCCGCAATAATGCGCTCGCGTGCTTCCACACTCATCGCAGCTAAAATACTATTGGCACGAGCCGGTGGCAGGCCCGCCAGTAAGCGTGCGACCTCGGCCGGATTACGTAAATCTAGCCTTTCAATCGCCGTCTTGGTGTCGAGAGAGGCGACTTTCTGTGCGAGAGAATCAGGTTCGTTAGCCACAGCAACCCCAGAACAAAGGAACGAGTGCGCTTAGGGTAGCCGAAAAGTGTGTTGATTGGGCTAAATTATTGGTCCGCGATTGCATTCACGCATAAAAACCCAATGACCTGTAGATGGCTCAATACGCGTTACCGCGCAGGGACATTTAGGGCTCTTCGACCTGATAACCCTTGGCCCTTAGCGAAGCCAACAAACCGGTGGGTTTCAACACATCGCCCATAGGCAATACGGCGAAGGTTGATTTATTTTTCGCCAAGGCGGTGTCAGCGGCTTTTAGCCACTCGGCCATCGCTTTTTGGCGAATATCAGCAAAGCCGTTTTTTTGCGATATGGCGGCATTGGTCAACGCTGAAATACACGATTGGTTTTGATCGGTAAAAGAAAGTTTTTTCAAGCCTTCAACATCCCCCACTGACCATGCATTACCGCGTTCGATCATCCCGCTTAAATCGGTTTCAAGACGATCCATGGTTTTTGAAAAACATTCAATATCGGCCAGCGATGTTTTCGAAAATTCCTTGATGACGGTTTTCGGTTTTTCGATTTTAACGTCCAGCTTGGGCCGGATAATTTTTTTCTTGTATTCTTTTGCTACATCTTCGACCACCGGCTTCACGACATTGTCCGAACTCAGTCCAGATTTTTTGATGGCTTTGTCATACAACTCTTGCGCGGCAAAAATAGGTCGCCATTTTTCGATGCCGTCATCGTTGCCAATATATTTGGCTTTCAGCACCAACCAGCGTTGATACAAAGCCGGCGACAAGACGTCTTTCAATTGGCCATCGTTCGGGTTTTTTCGAGCACCATATAAAGACGGAATCAGCAGCAAATTGCCAAACATGCCGCGGTCAGTCGAAACACTTACGCTGGTGTCAAATAACACTTCATCAGATTGGGCAATCGTTTGTTCGACTTTACGCGATACCCATTCCATTTTTTTTGGTAATGGCGATTGCATTCCCATAATCCATAAAACATTTTCGCCCTTTGAAACCTTCCACATGCCAGGCCCCGGCTGCGCACCTGATACCACCATTACTTCTAGTACCGGAACATCATCAGGCAGTGGCGTTGTGTCTTCGACAACTTCTTCCTCGGGTTTGACCGTTTGCGCAACAACCAGCGAACTCTGCAAAACAAGTAACAAAGCCATTGATAGAATAAAACGCATACGACAGCACCCCGTTGATATGTTTGGTAAAGACATTGGCAGGCATGATGCAAGCGCCACCATGAACTCATGTTAAGCAGGCTTGTGACTATGATGAGTCGGGCAAGTTCCCTGACCCTGATCAAAGCATGCCTGGTGCGCTCATAGGGTGCCGCCTCTGGCGCACCATGCCGGACTTGTTACACAAAGCGAACACGCGCAAAGATTGCCGTTATTTACCCTCTCGACATAATCCATTGCCGAGATACGAGGCAATGATGCGCCGAGTCCCGCAACGAAACGTCACCGCAACTTGTAGATGGTGCGCTTGAGCGCACCCTACGGCTAAATTCAAACCCCGTATTCGACAAACTCGTAATCCAATCGCGGACCACTGGTAGCTAAAACATCGCCTTGCAAATAGGCTATTTCCAAAGCCCAAAGCTGCGCGACGGCATCGGTGTTTTCGACACGATCAACAATCAAACTACGGCCACTGTCATACCATGGGCGCAAGAGTTCAATAAAAGTTTTCGAGGGTACATTTCCAATGGTGCCATAGGGTAATCGCAACATGGCCACCGGAAATTGCTGCAAGGCTTCAATTCTAGTCAAGCTACCGGAATCGTCAGATAGCACTAGTGTCACATCAAAACTTTTCAAACGTAGCAGTACTTCTTCAAGCTCGGGATGTTCTAGTAAAAGTGTGGCATCTAACTCAATGAGCAATCCGTCGGTGTAGGCTTTTCGGCGACGTAGTTCGGCCTGTAGCCAATGTAATTGGGCTTCGTTGATTGAAGCTAAATCCATCGGGACCAACACACGCGTGTCACGGCCACGTGCCCGTTCTTCTTCAATGGCTTCAAAGGCACGAAATAAACTAATGCGGTCAATCATAAATAATGCATGCGCATCGCGGGCCAGGCTCATATATTCTTTGCGAGTGACACCTGCAAGCGGCGCTCGATAATCACGCAGCTTGGCATCCAAGGCGTATAGCCCGGCGCCATCACCATGCAAAGGCAGCATCGGCTGAAATTCAATCGTGATGTTTTGTCCGTGGGCGGCTTCTTTTACCCATTCACGAATAATCATTACTCTTTCAGCCGGCATGGCGCCGTGCTCGCGCGTCAGCACGCCATCGTAGCGATTACCACCCAAACGGTGCGCGATAGAATGCGCCGCGTAAGCAGAAGCAAACCAACGATCAGCATCGCCTGCATCCTGCCCGATAGGCGCCAACGCTATACCAATAGAAAGTGTTAAGTGGCTGTCTTTGTCTTTTACCTTGAACGGTACAGCTGCGATTTTTTTACAAATCGCCTGTGCAAGTTCAACAATTTCTTCGCGACTATTTCGCTGTAGCAAAATGCCAAAGCCAAATTCCAGCCATGTGGTATAGGAATCGCTTTCACGCAGTACTTCGGCAAATTGTTTTGCCACACTCTGTTCAAGCTCGTACGCACCGGCCAGACCTAATTGTTTTCCGAGCTCATCGGCTTGATCAATTTTTACCGATAGCAATACTTGCCACTCTGCCATCGGACGCTTTAAAGCAGCACCTAATTGCAATAAAAAATCACCGCGGCGAAGTTGTCCGCCACGCACTAACAAACCTGCGCTGACCGGAAGCTGATGCTTTACCAAACGAGCACGTTTGATGCGACTACGAACTTCAGCAATTAGAATACGTGGGCGAATGGGTTTGGTCAGAAAATCATCGCCACCAGCTTGAATGGCACGGAAGCGGGTTTCATCTTTTTGCTCAACTGAAATAAAAACAATCGGCAATACCGAGAGTTCAGGCTGCTGTCGCAAATCCATGGTCAGGCTTAAACCATCAAGCCCTTTCATGTGTAAATCAAGCAATAAAAGATCTGGCTGAAAACGCCCTATTTCATCTAACACAATTGTAGGGTCGTCGCATTCAAGCACTGTCATGCCGGCCTGCTCTAACACCAGCCGAAGATAAATACGAGTACCGGCATCATCATCAACAACAAGAACCCGATAAGGGTCTTCACTTGAGCGCTCAATCACTTCAACCACACGAGACACTAAACTAAGATCGTCGATTCTTTCAAAATATAATTCTGCTCCATTCAACATGGCTTGCAGGCGTGTCGCGGGATTACCTTGCCCAATACCCACAACAACGGTGCTGCCATTGGCTGGCACTTGCTTTGACAGCACATCCAGCATTTGGCAGACCGCTTGCACCTGGCTCGCTTCAACCAATAAAGCCGATGCCGGTGTACGCGCCAAAATATCTGCCAAGCGTTCTCTGTCGGTATAACTACGCACTCTGAAACCGCGTGCTTCAAAAGCTTTTATCAAGCCTGGCGGCATATTGGTTTCATTGCTCAGAACAGCGATGTAGCGAATTCTTTCTGCCCCTTGCGGCAAGTAATCGGAAAGCGATTCGGCCAAGCGTTCGGTAAGCCGATTAAACAGCTCACAGTGTGACAAACTTGGCGTTTGCTCTTCTTGCATGCCAGACAAATACGAATATAAATCCAAGGCCTGATCACGCACATGATTGAGTTCATGCTTGTCGGCATCGTCAGCCAAGCGCTCGAGCGAATCGACGGTAAGCATGAGTAAATCAGGGTCCCAGCCCAAGGCTGCCAGACTGCGACAATCACGAAGAATAGCCGAAGCCAATTCGACCAGCGAGCGTAACGAAACATCAATCGGTGGGGAAATGATAAGCCCTCATCCTTTTAAACACACAGGGTTGGAGTATAGCTAGAGCATGATCGATAAAATGTGCGTTGGCACACTATTAATACAAACAACGTAATTGAAAGCTGAATGTGGCCAGAGAAGCTTTTCGTAGGAGGCCGCTTGCGGGCGACCTGCTCGGTCGGGCCCAAGGGCCCTCCTACGTATCAATGGCATTTGGTCGCCCGCAAGCGGTCTCCTGCGAATAATTAGCATTCTGCGTTTCATATCGAACACTAAAACGCATAATCAAAAGTGACATCACCTTCGATACTTAACTTGGTATGCAGATACACCTCGCTCAAAGAAATTGGTAATTTTCTGCACGTCTTGCAACTCCATACCAGCAAACAGATTGCGCAATTGAAATGTTTTGGGCAGGACGAATTGTGCCAGCCATAAAAACTGGTTCTTTGCCGGGGTTTCAATACGGTGGATTTGATTGATCGTGTCCATCCTGCAAAAAATTGATCTTGTGTGGAATGGTCGACATACTTTCAATCGCATCGAATGCTTTTGCGCATGCCTCCCAGACCTGGCAAAAATATGAGTTGCATGCTCTGCCACTTTGAACGCGTACTGCGCCCCTACGGTTCAAACATAGTGTCAATCAATGGGCCTTTCTTGCGGCCTTGTGCGAGAAGAAAAAAATGCACGCTACAATCAATACCAATAAAGCTGCCGACGCCGTGTATCGACTTAAATCCAGGCCACCTTTGCTCACAGGTTTATCCAGAAAGTCGCCAACAACGGCGCCAAGGGGACGCGTAAGAATAAAGGCCGCCCAAAACAGCGCAGTGCGGGATAATGATGTGGCGTAGTACAAAACCACCACCAACAGCAGCATGGCAGAAAATACTATTGCGGCACCGTCATAACCCATGCCCGCGGTGTCGGCCGTCCAATCACCAAGCGCGGTGCCTAATGTTTGGGAAAACATGATGGTGACCCAATAAAACATTTCGGATTTGGGTGAGCTCACGCTGTCCACTGCGATGGTGCCCAGCGTTCGATACCAAATAAATAGTGATGCCATCAGCAGTGTAAACAGCATGATTGAGCCACCCAAGTAACCGATGCCGAGCGAGCGGTCAGCGTAATCTGCCAGCGTGGTGCCTACTGTTGTTGTCGCGATAATGGTGGCCCAGTAAAGTACCGGATGAAATTTTTTGGCCGAAATTTGAGCCATCACCGCAATGACAAAAATAACTGCAAAAATTCCAGTGCCAACAAGATAACCAAAATTCATTGACATCGACACGGCGTCGCCGCCGGTTTCACCCAGCGTTGTGGCAAGAATTTTGATAATCCAGAAAATCAAAGTCACCTCTGGCACCTTGCTGAAAATTTCTTGTTTTTCTGTATTGGTCATTTTTAGCCTATTGGTTTTGGTATTTCGGTTTTGGATCGGCGGCTTGCTAGCTTATGGGGTTCACACAGTATTGGCTAAGTTACATGAAAATTTGGGTACAAATCAGTTTTTCGTATAGCGCTTATGCCTTATGCCTTTAGCCTTTCACACACATTCATGCCGATTTACGGCAAGCATGATCTTGAATACTTAGTTAAGACTTAGTGTGTAATTAGCAATAGTTAATTTTATGGAAACTGTAGGCGCGACACCAGAAAACAAGGATAGTCTTCCAGACATCACAATAGGCCTAAAATCGCTCATTAATTCAAGCCATCCGCTATTTGTTATATATTACGGCAAGCACGCTAATTTTATAGAAAGGTAATCACCATCATGAAAATAAATTTACGCCATCAAGCCTGGTATTTGCCGGTGCTTGCTTTGATCATGAGCTGGGCACTTTCTACACTGACGCGAATTGGATTGATGATCGTTGCATGGTCAACGCTGGATCATTCCATCGGAAAATTGCTGGCAGCGTTCGCTCACGGAGCGCTGGGTGATTTTTTGTTTGCGTCGGCATTGGCGGGGTTTTTTCTGATTTTTACCTCGCTTAGCCATACCGGCAAACCGACGGCGTGGCCGTTCCTGGCAAAGCGCGGCATTGCGGTTTTTGCGCTCAGTGGCTTTTTGTTATTTGTGGTCATCTCTGAATTTGTGTTCTGGAATGAATTTGGCGCACGGTTTAATTTTGTTGCCGTTGATTATTTGCTATATACCAATGAAGTGATTGGCAATATTCGCGAATCGTATTCCATGCCAATGTTGCTCGGCGGCATGTCCATCGCGGCAGCTTTGTTGAGCCTGCTGGTTTTTCGTTATTGGAAATTACAGCCCAACAAGAGCTATCGCTTTTTCCCGCGCATGGGTCTGGCAGCATTGGGAGTGATTTTATTTTTCGTCGTGGGCACCTGGTCGCTGGATTACGCCAATCAAAACAATAGTCAGAACCTGGCGAACCAGGAGTTATCGCACAACGGGCCGGCGAGTTTTTTTCTGGCGACGCGTGAAAACGAACTAAACTTCAAGCGTTATTACAGTACTTTGCCGGATAAGATTTATCAAAAAAATGCACCCGTCTGGCCCGACCCGGCGCGTGATCAACCCAGTAAAAATCCATTGAACCCGAAACATATTGTCATCATTGAAATTGAAAGCTTGAGCGCAAGCTTCATGAGCTCGTATGGCAATACCGAAAATATAACGCCGCATCTGGATGAGTTACTGGGTCAGGGCATTTGGTTTTCAAACCTGTACGCCACCGGCACCCGAACAGTACGCGGACTGGAAGCTTTATCTGCCGGTTTGCCGCCGCTTCCCGGCGAATCCGTCGTCAGGCAATCAAACAATCAAAATCTTTACACACTGGGCAGCATGCTGCGAAAAAAATCGTATGAGCCGATGTTTATGTATGGCGGCTATGGCTACTTTGACAATATGAATGCCTATTTCAGTGGCAATGGTTACGCCATTAGTGATCGCAATAATTTTTCGAAGGAGAACACGGCGTTCGCGACAATCTGGGGCGTCGCCGATGAAATGCTGTTTAACGAAGCCATCAAGCAACTTGACCACGACACACAAATCGGTACTAAACGCTTCATGCATATTATGACGACCAGTAATCATCGGCCTTATACCTACCCCGATGGTCGTATCGATATTCCATCAAAAACCGGCCGCAATGGTGCCGTGAAATATACCGACTGGGCAATTTATAATTTTCTGCAAGAAGCAAAAAAGAAGCCATGGTTTGATGACACCTTGTTCGTTATCGTCGCCGACCACAATGCATCGGTTGCGGGGAAAATAAGCCTGCCGCCGAATAAATATCTTATTCCCGCTCTGCTTTATGCACCAAAGCTATTGGCTGCCAAACGCGTAGAAAGTATGTCGAGTCAAATTGATTTACCACCCACCATTCTGGCCATGCTGGGAATCAAGACAGAGGGTGTTTTCTTCGGGCAGAATTTGCTGGGCCCCAATCCGGAACAGCGGGCGTTTTTGGTGAACTATCAGGAACTCGGCTATCTCACGCCCACGCCTGATGGCCTGCGTCATTTGACCTTGCTCGGCCCGAAAAAACGGCTTGAAAATTATTCCGTCAGCGCCGAGGGCGAGTTGACGAAAACACACGATGACAGTTTAAAAAGCGATAAAGCAATTGCCTTGTTCCAACGCGTGGATGATGTTTTTAATGGCGGAAAATATCGTAGTCGCTAGACAATTATGTGTATTTATTTTGGATTGAATGAGCTGCAGATTTATTGATAACAGTTAATGCTTATTAATGGTACCCTGATGTTGTAACACCGCATAAATAGTTTGTTCAACGCCGTTATTTTTTCCTGATTAGTCAACCTAAAATAAGGTCCTTCCAATGAAAACAAACTCGATCAAAAAACAACAGTTTCTTGCGCTTTCTCTGCTCGCCGCGACTTTCTCGGGTCAATCACAAGCCCAAGACACCAGTAATACCGAAAAAGCTGGCGACATATTACAAATACTTTTACCAGCAACGGCCTACACGACTACTTTTGTTATGGATGATCCGGAAGGTCGTAAAGAATTTTATAAATCATTTGCAACCAATGTTGCTGTTACCTACGCTTTAAAATATGCCGTAAATAAAGATCGGCCCGAAGGTAATGGTGGGCAGGCCTTTCCGTCAGGCCACACAAGCATTTCATTTCAAAGTGCTGCCTTCATTCACAAACGCTATGGCCTGAAATACGGCATCCCCGCATATGCTGCCGCTACTTATGTCGGATGGAGCCGAGTGGAAGCACGCAAACATGACTGGACCGATGTGGCGGCAGGCGCTGCCGTTGGAATAATTAGCAGCTACTACTTCACCAAGCCCTACAAAGGCTTCACGGTTACACCTACAGCAGACAAGAACTCCCTCGGCATTACGATTAGCAAAACGTGGTGATTTATCTCAAAAAGTGATTAGTGACTTACTTACATGAGTACATTTCAAAAACGCTTCTGTCAGCCTTGGCTGTGTGAATTGTGACTTTTGCTTCTTTTTTGTGGATCTTGGTGGCCGCGGCTGCCGTCGTGTCGTTGAAATTGGCACGCCATCACAATCCCGATAGAAAGATGCCCCATTATTTTAGACAGACGATATGATTTACTTGAAAGCAGAAGAATTATGTGCAGCATCTACTGTTATAGTTTTATGATCATTTACACAGACAAAGGCTACAGCCATGACTTTTCGTAAATTTCACCGATGGGTTGGTGTTATCGCACTTGTATTCTTCTTGCTGGTGTCTATCACTGGTGTTTTTTTGCAATTTGAGCAAATATTTGGCGAAGAAGAAGCAAGCAAAGAAGCACAAGCTGAATTGATCTCGCCCTATCAATTGGACAAGCCTGTTGCTTTTAATTTGCAAATGCTCGACATAGCGCGAAAAGCGGTACTAAATAAATACGGCAATCAAAGTGTCGCCAGCATTGATTGGCATTTAAAAGAGTCAATACCTTCGTTCGTTTTTCATTTAGAGGGAGCTACACCCATGCGCGTACAGGTGAATGCAAACACTGGAGCGATCATGCAGGGCTCGCCTGACGGCGAAAGCTGGCTCATCAAACTTCACACGGGTGAGATCATCGGTGACGGCGGTAAATTTCTTGGGTTTCTTTGGGGTTTGGCGCTTGTTGCTATGTCCATCACCGGCTTCATTGTGTATTTACAAATACTAAAAGCGCGCAAAAAAAATGCTGTGTTGGCAGGCAGCGGATGGCGACGCTATTTTTGGGCAGTGCCGTTTATTTTGGTCATGAGCGGAGGCATACCGCGTGCTGAGGCAGGCTCTCCCTTTCTAACCGATGATCCTGGCTTCATAGCAAGCGGTTGGGAATATAAATTAGCGGCGGTCTCAGACCGCAATCAGTCCAGCACCACCGTAACTGCGCCTATTGTGGACATCAACTACACCGTCAATGAACACTTCAAATGGAACCTGACGGTGGCCGGGAAACAATTCGACCCGGTATCGGGTTCTTCTGTTTATGGCGCAGCCGACACTGACTTCAAATTCAAGTGGCGGTTTCAAGACGAAGACCTTAATGGCAGTCGGCCTGCCATTTCTGTTGCGCCCAATCTCACCCTTCCAACCGCTAGCAAAAATAAAGGATTAGGCGACGATGTTTGGCGCTTGCGTATTCCGGTGCAATTCGGAAAAACGTGGGGTAAATGGTATGGCTTTGCCGAGACCGGCTATCAATTTGCACTTGGCGGCAACGCAAGCGATGCGGTTATTTATGGTGCGGGCGCTCAATATGCTGTTACGCCCAAATGGGCAATCGGCGGGGAATTCAACGGCAGCTTGCTCACTAAGGACTCTGACAATTGGGGTTTGTTGGCAAATGTCGGAACGAGTTACGCCATTAACAATACATTGCAAATTCAAGGCTCAGTAGGTCGCACCGTGCGCGACACTGATCGAGGTGGCTCAGAATTATTGCTGCAAGGGTTTTTACAATGGCAGTTTCCATAATCACGAGTTTGTCTTTTAACTACGCAATCAAGGTGATCTGCGTGCGTATGCTGCATTCTTATTTCACATCCGGTGCGTCGGCACCTCACTTTGGTTGTTAGGGCCCATGGAAACCACCCGCGCGCAAAGAGTCATGAAGCAAGCAATTCCCAGGACCGTTTTCGTGCTCGGGCTCGTGAGTTTTCTCAACGAGCTATCGTCGCAGATCGTCGCGCCCCTTATCCCACTCCTGCTGGCAACGACACTGGCCGCAGGGCCAATCGCCATGGGTTTAGTGGATGGCGTCGCCGATGCCGCAGCGAGTTTGTTCCGCCTGTGGTCGGGCCGACGTTCCGATGTGCTGGGCCAAAGGCGCAAGGTATTTGTTGTCGTCGGTTACGGGCTTTCAAGCGTTGCGCGTCCGCTGGTGGGGCTCGCACTCGGCTGGCCGATGGTGCTAGTTCTGCGCAGCCTGGACCGCATCGGCAAAGGCATACGGGGCGCACCTAGAGATGCATTGGTGGCCGATGCTACACCCGAAGCGCTTCGCGGCCGTGCCTATGGCATCAACCGCGCTTTCGATTACGCGGGCGCTGTCGGCGGCAGCCTGTTGGCGGCCGCCGCACTATTCTGGATCAGTAATCAAATCAGCGTGGTGATCATGCTCTCGGCGATCCCAGCCGCGATAGCGCTGGGCTTGCTGGTGCTACTGGTCAAGGACGTGCCGCACACAGATCCAAGCGCGG
>JAYSXB010000005.1:0-6271 GCA_043717775.1 Arenimonas sp. | reverse complement strand
AGCCGTTTCAGGCCTTGATTACTGATTTCCAGGCACCCTTAGCAAAAATAAGCTCGCATTATGTGGCCGACCCGCGAGCAGTTGGTGGCTCGCTGTTTCGCATTAACCGTGATGCGCGTTTTTCAAAAGACAAATCGCCCTACAAACATTTTATGGGCGCCCGTTTTTATCACGAGAAAGGGCGTGATAGCGAAGCACCGAAATTTTATTTCCATCTGCAGAAAAACGAATGCTTCATTGCTGCCGGCGCCTGGTACCCGGAAGCCGATACGCTAAGGAAAGTCCGGCAATTTATTCTGGACAATCCGGCTAGCTGGAAAAAAGCCGTCTATTCAAAAAAATTCATGGACAAATATTCGCGTGAAGCGGATTCAACAGTGCGGGTTCCGCGCGGTTTTCCGGACGATCACGAATTTATTGCCGACTTGAAACTGAAAAGCTTTGTTGCGATCTCGCCGATCAGCGATGAAATCGTTTGCAGCGACCAGCTCCTGAAAATCCTGGTCAAGTCCTGTCAGGACATGGCCCCGATGATGGATTATCTCTGCGCAGCACTCGATCTAGAATTCTAGTAGGGTGGAACCGCCCGCTCTTGGCGATTCCACCGAACATTACGACTTAATTTGAATTGGTGAAATCGCGAAGAGTGGGCTGTTTCAAAATACGTACCAGGCCCAAAAAAAACCCGCCAGATCTATCGCGCCTAAAGGCGCTCCTACAAACCTTCCCTAACCGGCTTATGGTAAATTGCTGCCCATGCAAAGCCGTCTTCGTTACTTTTCACTTTTTTATTTCTTCTATTACGCTGCTCTTGGTGCCTACACGCCTTACATCGGGCGCTGGGTGGATTCACTTGGTTTCAACGGTTATGTAGTGGGCACTATGCTGGGGCTTTGGTATGGGTCGCGCATCATCGGGCCACCGTTATGGAATCGATGGATCGAAACATCCAGCAAACCCGGTTACTGGTTTGTTTTTGGAACCGTGCTTACCCTGCTTTGTTTTGCCGGTTTCATACTGACTAAAACAACAACCCAATTATTCATCGTCATGGGCTTGTTCGGCTTTTTCTATAACGCCGTAATGCCACAATTTGAAGCAATGACACTGGAAGCCCTAGGTAAAGACACTCATCAATATGGTCGCATACGCGTCTGGGGTTCTGTCGGTTTTTTAATCGTGGCTTCAAGCTATGGAAAATTACTCGATTATTTTGGAAATTCAAGCTTCCCCTGGTTAGCGATGCCTCTGTTCATCGCCACCGTAGTAGCCGCATGGCCGCATCGTTTTGATCCTGCACCACTAATCGAAAAAGCGGGCGTACGATTTATCGAACTTTGGCGCCGGGCCGGGGTGCCACATTTTCTTTTTGTGGTTTTATTGGCGCAAGTAAGTTTCGGTGCGTTCTATGTTTTTTACACTCTGCACTTGCAAGCCCATGGTCACGATGGCGCTCATATCGGCATTTTGTGGGGAACCGGTGTACTCATTGAAATTGCAATGTTCTGGCAAGCACCCAAACTTATTTCACGTTTTGGTGCACATCGCTTGATGATTTTTTGTCTGTTGATAACGGCAGTACGCTGGACGGTCACCGCGCTTTATGCGGATCATTTCAGCATTATGTTGTTGGCCCAGACCACACATGCTTTTGGTTTTGCCATATTCCATGCCTGCTGCATGCACTCGATGGGAAAATTCTTCCCGGGCCATTTAGCAAAAGCTGGCCAAAGCCTGATGTATGGCTTCAGTTCCGGTATTGGTGGTGTTATCGGCGCAATACTGGCCTCGGTGATGTGGGATATTGATAAAGGCCAGGCGGCATTTCTTGCTAGTGCAGTGGTTTCTATATTGGCCTGCGGGCTTTATGTGTTTGGAAAAAAACAATCATAGGGTGCCGCCCATGGTGCACCATGACTGGAGCTGCACTGTAACGTGAAGATGGTGCGCCATGGCGCACCCTATAGATTAAATTTATTGCTAACGGATGCATCAGCCATTCTTTGCTTGCATGCATCATCACCCAATAATTCATTACCAACACAGGCAGCTGGAACTACCGGGATGGTATCGAGTGCTGCGGCGATGTCGGCCTGTACTTTCGGTGAGAGCGTCCACTCCATCCAGGCATACGCGCAATTAATATTTTTAGCTTTCGCAAGCAAGTGAGTGCTTTCCACTTCGGTGATTAATTCTGTCGAAGGAGGCACGGGTGGTATTTGTTTCCAATGCAATGGCAATGCGATTTTTTTCTGTACTGCAGGATTTTCAAGAAAGCGCTTATCTAAATTCTTGAAAGACCGAATACGGGAAAAATCAATGGTTTGGAATAAATTTTCGGGCAGAGAAGAATCTGCTGCGATTATCAAATCATATTGATTGCCTTCCAATTTTTCAGCTAAAAGTTCATGACTATCGAGCTGTGTCGCTTTTACCTTGCAGCCAGTCGCTGTTTCAAAAGGGCTTACCCAATCAAAGGCGGCACTGTTTTTGCCCGATTCAATACGTCCGTCCAAAGCTAAAATATTAAGTTCGGCTTCCATCATTAAGGGGTCAAGCACATCCTGGACATTGGATATACCTGCCGCCTTGTCTTTTTTACAGGCAAATAATGTCGCGCATGCAAGGCACAAAAAAATAATCCGGATTATTTTATTTACCGTCATTGCTCACTCCATGCGGTACATGTCCGGTCGCGACATGCTGCCGTGCACTTTCCACATTATGCTGTGAATCATCGAAAAAAATATCAGCGCCGAAAGCTTGTAAAAACGGACCTTTCTCGCGTCCTCCCAGAAACAAGGCTTCATCCAGACGTACACCCCACTGCCTCAGAGTAAGAATTACACGCTTGTGGGCCGGTGCCGAACGGGCAGTAACA
This sequence comes from Arenimonas sp., assembly GCA_043717775.1. GTDB lineage: Bacteria > Pseudomonadota > Gammaproteobacteria > Xanthomonadales > Xanthomonadaceae > Arenimonas. The sequence goes on along the minus strand of JAYSXB010000005.1, from coordinate 3,390 downwards.
AGCGCGGTGCGAATAGGCGACCGGTCAGGCGGAAAAGCCGATTGAATTTCATGTAGCGCCGAAAGAAAACCGCGAAAGGGGCCACCGCTTAATGGAGTGAGTGCCTGCTCGCGTTCGTTGCGTGCAAAGGCTTCCATGCCCTGCTCTTGCGAAATACGTTCGGACTCGTCACCGAAAATCACTGCGTCACCATCGAAGGCAATGCGTAATTGATCGTGCGAAATATCTGGCGCTTTGGAAGGCAGAATGGTGGCCGCTGCAACACCAGCTAGCAGAGCATTTCGCACGTCCTCAACATGCGTCGATAAAAATAATTGCGCGCCAAAAGGTTGAATGTATGGAAACGGTGGCGAACCATTCGTAAACGCGGCTCGCACTATTTCAAGACCAAAGCGTTCGATCGAATTAAAAATACGCAGGCCGGTATCGGATGAATTTCGCGACAATAAAATAACTTCAATCATTGGCAGGTTCGGATTGCCGTGTTGATTCAAGGCTAGTAATTTTTTAACAAGCGGAAACGCAATACCCGGTTCCAGCGGCTCGTCTTCGCGCTCGCGCTGAAACTTCTGGTAGGCCTGCAAGCCATCACGTTCGAACAAATCATGGCTTTCCTCCAGATTAAACAAGGCTCTGGATGAAATGGCGACGACAAGTTTATTGCTCGAATTTTGTGGGGATTGTGTCATGGCGACAGCTTAGCGGATTTTATTCTCACAGGCTGCGACTAAATACAGTCAGGTGACAAACTGCTCGTTCAAAATGCGTTCTTCCAGATTGTGCTCAGGATCGAATAACAGGGTGACGGTGCGCGAGAGTGATTCCCGAATGGTGACTTCGACCACATCGCGAATTTCATGGGAATCGGCAGTCACGCTGACGGGCCGTTTATAAGCGTCCAGAACTTCAAGTTTAATGGCGGTATCGGCACGCAATATCGCACCGCGCCAACGACGCGGCCTGAAAGCGGCAATCGGCGTCAGAGCGATCACCGATGAACCCAAGGGCAAAATTGGGCCATGCGCAGAGTAGTTATAGGCGGTACTGCCAGCGGCAGTAGCCACCAAGGCACCGTCGCAAACCAATTCTTCCAATCGCACCTGACCATTCAAATGAATACGCAGATGCGCCGTTTGCCGGGTTTGTCGCAGCAAGGACACTTCGTTATACGCCAATGATTCAAACACACCACCGGCTTCCGTGGTCGCAATCATTTCGAGCGGGCGCAATACCGCAGGTTCAGCAGCATGCAATCTTGCAAGCAATTCGCCGGGGCGATGTTGATTCATCAAAAAACCCACCGTACCCAACTTCATGCCAAACACCGGCAGCCCACATGCGCCATGTTTATGCAGGGTCTGCAGCATGAAGCCATCACCACCGAGTGCACAAATAACATCGGCATCGTCTGGTGTGTGCTGTTGATGCGTCGTCAATAACTTGGCTAAAGCCGTCTTCGCTTCCGCCGTAGGGCTGGCTAAAAAAGCGATTCGTGGATGGGCAGGTAGTGGCATTGGGGTAGCTTACTCCGTTCGTTATTTGCAGGAAGGTGTTTAACCCGAATTATTTTAATGGAGATCGAAGTCGCTCCCATAATTACTCTTTGTGTTGGGCTTTCAGGCCTTTTTCTTAACAACCCTTCCCCGCCTTGCATCCATTGGATCAATCAATAAAGGGCGCAATATTTCCACGCGATCAAACTCGTGCAATTTTGTTTGCAGTGTCGCGGTCTGGCCATAAACGGCCAGTAACTCGGGTTTGATTTCAATGCCTGGCCAATCGGCATGCTGTTTCGCAACCGCAATTGCATCGGCAACCGTCGAGTTAACGGGAAGTCGCATCGCAAACTGCCAGACCTTTTCCATTTCGGCGTATATGACTGCGACTTCAATCGTGTCAGTCGTCACTGCTATTAGCCTCACGACAAAAATCATCGACCAATCTATCGGCTAGGCTTTGAAATCCCAGCGCCAGCGCCGAGCCCATCAATTTATTTTGTACTTCAAATGCCATCGTCAAACTGATTTTTGAAGCGTCTTCATCAAGCGCATGGAATACCCATTCACCAGTAAATTCGCTAAACGGTCCTTCTTTTAAAGCCAGTTTGATTCGATGCGGATATTCCAAAGTGTTGCTTGTCGTGAAGCTAGTTCGCAAACCGGCGACCTTGATATCGAGGCGGGCAAGCATATGGGTGTCCGAGCTTTCGATGACTTCAGACGACTCGCACCACGAGAATCGCTGCGGGTAACTTGCCACATCATTGACCAGCCCGAACATGCGGGCCGCTGAATGTCTAACCAATGCGTGACGATGTATTTCTGCCATGGTGTTCCCTGCCTGCCCTGCAATAGGCGACAATAGCGCCATGTCGAAGAATAAAGATGCCAAGAATACTTCAGGTGGCGCCGCAAAAACGAGCGCGCCCAAAACTATTGCGCTCAATCGTACTGCTCGCCACGATTATCATCTTGAAGAACGCTATGAAGCCGGTATTGCGCTGCAAGGCTGGGAATTAAAGTCCATTCGCGCTGGCCGCATGAATATGGGCGATGCCTATGCGGTGGTCCGTGGCGGCGAAATTTATCTGTTCGGCGCGCAAATTACGCCTTTGCTGCAAGCATCGAGTCATGTCATCGCCGATGATCGTCGCACCCGTAAATTACTTTTGCATCGAAACGAGATCGATAAACTGATCGGCAAAGTCGAGCGCGATGGCTACACTTTGATCCCGACAGCCGCCTATTGGAAAGCCAATAAAGTGAAACTCGAGCTTGCTCTGGCCAAGGGTAAACAGGACCACGACAAGCGCCAGGCCAGTAAAGACCGCGATTGGCAGCGTGATAAACAACAGGCCATGCGGGCAAAAAACAAGTACGCCTGAGGCATCCAATCGTAGTCTGCCAATGGAAATTTGGCTAAGAAGGCGTCATATAAGCATTTGGCATATGCAGAAATAGAACAAGTGCTCTAAAGATTTTAGTTGACAAAGTTTTTAGTCTGCGTTTAGTCTCGACCCATGAGCTCAAACAACGCCACCGACCAAGCACAAAACGTCCGGATTCTTCCGCTCGTTGGTTTGCCGGTAGTGGCTGGTCTCAATGTCGTAACGCTCGTCCTGGTACTCGTCCTTATTATTATCGGAGGTGCGGGCTGAGGCGGTCGTTAGAAACATAAAATAACGAAAACTTCAAAACCCCGCACCTGGCAACAGAGGCGGGGTTTTTTATTGCCACAGTTTGCAAACGCAAACATGAATAAACCAGCAAACCCATTCGCACAACCCAGCAACGGTGCAAGCCTGGAACGCGTTCGCATTTTCGACACCACCTTGCGTGATGGCGAACAAGCACCGGGCTTTTCGATGAGCCGTAGCCAGAAGAAACGCAT
>JAYSXB010000040.1:0-5661 GCA_043717775.1 Arenimonas sp. | reverse complement strand
ATGTCGGAAACCACGGCGACCCGATAATCAGCGCAAGCAGCGGGCCATTCAGGAAGTTTTAGCGTGTAATTTTTTTCGGTCAGCCGCGAGGGTTCCCCGATAAATGCCCAGCCCGCCAAGAAAAATCCGATCAAAAAAGTGAACCACACAAAGCGAGCAAATGATTTTCTGGTTTTAGTCGGCATAGTTTCGATTATTAGCTACTCGACCCGTGAAATTATTTTTGCTGTTTCGATTCCGGCAATAAATCTGGCGATTTGGAAGCCTGCCAACCAAAATAACCGGCCAAACTGGCGACCCCAAGACAAATAAATGCATACCCCGTAAACGCCACGCCCACCAGTGACAGGCCTTTCATGCCAAGAGAAACCAGCACGTCGCCGAATCGCCAGACGGTTGTTTCGATAAAATTTTTACCTTTGTATTTGGCTTCCCGGTGCACGCGAGTATATAAACTATCCACCGAAGGCTTGACCATGCCGTAAGTGCCCGCTCGCGTAGCGATCAACATCAAGATGATCGACGCTTCGCCGACAAACACGCATACCAGTGCCAGTACCGCATTCAATATCGCCGGGATCACCAAGCCATAGCCTGCGCCGAATCTGAGCAATATCCAGCGAGTGATGCTTACCTGCAACAATATCTGTAGCACATTAGTAATCAGATCGATGTTCGCGTAAACCGTTTTTCTGGCTTCCCTGTCGGCATAATGCGCTCCGATATAATCAGCACCCAGACCATAGGCAATGGTAGCGATGGCATCACCGAGCAACATTAATACTGCCATTTTTCTGAGAAACGGCGAGGTAAAAACCTGTTTCAGTCCTGCTAAAATGTCGCCACCGATAACTTCGTTTTCCACTTGGCTACCAGCAATGTGCGAGCGCTGCCGCTTCGACATATTCAACAAGGCAAAGATACATAGTAATCCGACGGCAAGCGTAATACCGGCAGCTATCAGCAAAGTTTGTACCGGCAAGCTTCGTGCAATGAGCGGACCAATAATTGCACCGACAGTACCGCCAAGGGCAATGACCGGGAATAACCGTTTCGCCTGCACGGCATCGAAAATATCGGCCATCAGACTCCAGAACACCGACACCACGAACAAATTAAACGTGCTGACCCAGACGTAGAAAATAATACCGAGCAATCTGGGACCAATACGATCCTGTATTGCGAATGCCGGCACAAAGGCGGCTATACACAGGATAAAAAAGATATATATGGCAGGCACGAATTTTTCGCGGGGAAACTTCGACACCATCATGCCGAATACTGGCGTCAATGCCAGCATCACCAGAAAAGTACCAACCCAAAACTGCCAGAGATTGGTTGATCCGACGGCAGCGCTAAATTGGTCGCGCAGAGGACGCAACATGTAGTACGACGCCAGTACGCACATGAATAAGAAAAAAGAGATCGCCAATAAGCGTCTTTCTTGAGCTTCAGCTCCGGTAACAATAGCCCAGATCGAGGTTTTGCTTGTGGGTGTATCAGGTTCGAAATTCGACATTCACTATCCACATCTTCATCTGCGCCCGCGATCGGCTATTTATGCTATCACGCTCACATTATTAACCTAATGGAGTAATTACTCTAGCCCAAGCGCCTAGCCTCACCACGTTACGAAATTAAGACAGAGTGCCTGTGTACGATTACATTATTGTCGGTGCCGGTTCCGCCGGTTGTGTATTGGCTAATCGTTTAAGCCAAGACCCTAATATCAGCGTGTGTCTGCTCGAAGCGGGCCCAAGTGATTGGAATCCGTTTATCCATATGCCTGCCGGTATAGCCAAGCTGGTGGGTCAGAAAGGCGTGAACTGGGATTACAACACCGCGCCCGACCCGCATATGAATAATCGATCGCTGTGGTGGCCACGCGGCAAAGTGCTAGGCGGTTCCAGCTCGATCAATGCTATGTGTTACATCCGTGGCAACACCAAAGACTATGACGAATGGGCCGTACTCGGTGCCGAAGGCTGGCATTGGAATAATGTGCTGCCATATTTCAAACGTAGTGAAGGCAATAGCCGCGGCGCATCTGAATTTCACGGTGGCGATGGCCCGCTCGGTGTTTCGGACCCGGTGCACAAGAATGTTTTATCTGAAGTCTTTGTTAAAGCCAGCCAACAAGCGGGCTTTCCGCAGACGACTGATTTTAATGGTGCCGAACAAACCGGTTTTGGGTTTTATCAAACTACCACACGTGCAGGCTCGCGCAGTTCATCGTCAGAAGCGTATTTGAAACCGATACGGCAACGCGAAAATTTAACTGTCATTACCAATGCAAAGGTGAGCCGGGTTGTATTTGAAGATGGCAAAGCCGTGGGCGTGAAGTATTCCGTAAAAGAAAATGATGCACTCGAAATAAAAGCCAGTCGCGAAATTATTTTGTCAGGCGGTGCGATTAATTCTCCGCAATTATTAATGCTCTCGGGCATTGGCCCGGCAGCGCATTTGCAGTCGCATGGTATTGAAGTACTAGTCGATGCCCCCGGCGTTGGCGGCAATTTGCAAGATCATCTCGACGTTTGCACCATGCAACGCTGCACCCAAAAAGTGACTTACGATAAAACCAATGACATTGCGATTGGTTTGAATTTCTACCTATTCAAGAAGGGTGCCGGCACCAGCAATATCGCCGAGGCCGGTGGTTTTATTCGCAGTAAATTGGCAGAAGACGAACGCCCGGATATTCAATTCCATTTTGTCCCGGCGCAATTGGACGACCATGGCCGCAATCGCTTGCCCGGTTTTGGTTACACCCTGCATGCCTGCTTTCTGCATCCCAAAAGCCGGGGTCGTATTTCGCTGGCAAGCGCCAACCCGAATGACAAGGTAAAAATCGAATCCGGTTATTTAAGTGACGCCGAGGGCTTCGATGTAAAAGTCATGCGCGAAGCCCTGCATTTATCGCGAAAAATTCTCGCGCAAGACGCGTTCGCACCCTTTCGTGGCGACGAGCTCATGCCGGGTGCGCAAGTGCAGGACGATGCCGCCATTGATGCTTTTGTACGCCGCAAAGGCGAGTCTATTTACCATCCGGTCGGCACCTGCAAAATGGGTGCCAATAACGATGTTAATGCTGTGGTCGATTCGCAATGCCGCGTACGCGGCGTAAATGGGCTGCGCGTCGTGGATGCCTCGATCATGCCAAAACTCATCGGCGGCAATACCAATGGCCCCACGATGATGATTGCCGAACGGGCTGCCGATTTGATTTTAGGCAAGGCTCTGTTGTCGAGCTGATCGATTAGATTTCGTAGGAGGGCCCTTGGGCCCGACCACTCTGCGATCACATAAAACGTTTGTGATGCTAATAAAGCCGCTTTGCGCTAGGCTAGTGTTACCTTGAGGATTTGGAAATGATAATGAACCCTGCACGTAAAAATACTTCTGTGTTATTGGCTGCGACACTTTCACTCAGTGTCAGTCTTTCCGCCAACGCCCAACAAGCCCCTATTGTGAAATTGCCCGGCCAAGGCGAACGTCTTGATTTGGTGGTAGGCGAAGTCATTATCAAATCTAGCAGCAGAGAAACCCAAGGTACGGTTTCGCAGGTCATGCTGTTTGAAAAACCCGGCTACTCGACGACCCTGCAAAGCAATAGCCGCACCGATATTTCCTTTCTGGTACTGGAAGGCGTATTAACCATGCGCATTCGTGACCAAGTCGTTACCTACCCTGCTAATTCATTTGTTTTTATCCCTAAAGGCACGCCACACGCGCACGCCAATCTCACCAATAAACCGGTGCGCGTATTTATGACATTTACGCCGGGTGGCTACGAACAATTCTTCTTTGAACGCGCCAATACCACCAAGACCAGCAAGCCCGGCACACCTGCTTACGCGCAGGCTATGCAGGCACTGACAGCAAAATACGGCATTACCAATATTGATTTAGCGCCATTCAAGAATTTGCAACGCAAATAAAAATTCTGGTCGTGGGAGCGTCCGTAAGGCGCGAATACTGGTAGGTTTCAAGAGCTGGTGAGTACTTATAATTGATGGACCGGCCCCTATCCCATTACATAATAAACACCGCCCCCTACTAACTGACTTCATGCATCAAAGCAGCAACGGTATGCAGAGAATACGATGGTTTGATATCACGGAAGACTGCTGCATTCGCGCCTGACGGGCGCTCCCACGAAAACACACTTGGTAGGAGGGCCTTCTTGGCCCGATAAACAACGCCGGATCTATCACGCATGAAGGCGCTCCAACCAAGAGTCAGCTTTTATATTGCGTTTTTTATGCCGATTCTTTTTTCTTGCGCTTGGGCTGCAACATGGTGCCAGTACATTTTTTTGAACCGCACAGGCAAGTCCAGAGTTTTTTCAAACGCGCGGTATGGGCTTCACCTAAAATAATGCCGTAATTGTAAGTCAGTTCTTCGCCCGGCTTTATCGCACGCATGGCTTCGATAAAAACTTTGTCCTGAGTCGGGTTACCGTCATCGTCTTCTTCGATCACCGCTTCGCAATTGGGGTCGCAGCTATGGTTGATCCAGCGCGCATCATTGCCATCGACATTGGCATCAATGACAAAGTGCTCGTTCAAGGTAAACAAAAACGTATGGCCGGTTTCCACATCATCGGCATACAGGCGATCGACTTGTTTGTGGGTTAAAAGTGCCCCTTGATATTGAATCAAGCGAGTGCCTTTTTTTATGGGTGCAATGGCAAATACGCCATTGCCATGAATCGGCGATTGTTGAGCAACAAATAGGCTGGACATAGAAGACTTCAAATCAATAAGGCCGCTATTGTCGCGGGTTTGGAGCAATCTTCACAGCCCCTTGATTGAGACCGCCGACTTTATATAGTACAATTTCGGTCCTATATAGAGTAATGACCATGCTACGTGTGACCAAACTCACTGATTATGCAACCGTCGTGCTGAGCGCCATGGCCGATGCACCTGAGCGCGTGCACAACGCTACCGAGCTGGCAGAACGCGCACATCTGGAACTCCCCACCGTTAGCAAATTGCTGAAAACCCTGGCACAAGCGGGCTTGGTGGAAGGTTTTCGAGGCAGCGCGGGAGGTTATCGTCTTGCAAAACCAGCGACACAAATTTCCCTGATTCACATTGTCGAAGCCATTGAAGGTCCACTCGGCATGACCGAGTGCAGTGGCGAGCATTCGAACTGCGAACATGAAACCCATTGTGGTGTTCGCAGCAAATGGTTACGCATTAACGACGTGGTTGCCAATGCGCTGCGTGGTGTGAGTCTGGCTGAAATGATGCCAGCGACTTCGATAAAACCCGCTTCAAAAAAATTAATCCCTTTGCATCTTGCGAAGGCATGAGGTGAAACCATGAACACGCAGAATGTAGAAATTCATAAAGTCCTCGAGCGGAAATACAGCGCCGGCTTTATTACCGACATTGAAATGGACTCGCTGCCACCGGGTCTGGATGAAGACGTGGTGCGCTTCATTTCAAAAAAGAAAGACGAACCCGAATGGATGCTCGAATGGCGTTTATCGGCCTATCGACACTGGCTCACCATGACGCCACCGGAATGGGCCAAATTGCAAATTGCCGATATCGATTTTCAAGCCAGCAGCTATTACGCCGCACCAAAAAATGCGCCTAAATCTTTGGCTGAAGTCGATCCAAAATTACTCGAAGCCTACGACAAACT
>JAYSXB010000039.1:0-14567 GCA_043717775.1 Arenimonas sp. | reverse complement strand
CCGCTTGCGGGCGACGTGTTGTTCCAAAGCCGGGTCGCCCGCAAGCGGCCTCCTACGAAAGCAATTCGTTCAATACCTTGGAATAATTGGCGGCAATACTTTCTCTCGCTGCATGCTTTCCATCACGAACCACCTGCTTGCCTGCCACAAATACATCTTTGATAAGTGATCGGTTGCCGCCAAACACTAATCGATCATAAAGCGTGGCGTCGTTTACTCCCGCAAACGCTGCGGCATTTTCGTCCAGTATCAAATAATCATCCGAACAATCTTGTTGCGTCGAAATGCGTCCATCGCGTACCGCTTTGTTCCACAAAAACTCACCCACGCTGCACTGCTCGCTTGTCACGGCAATATTGCGCTGCTGGTTTAATAAACGCTGGCCATATTCAAGCCAACGCAATTCTTCGACGGGTGATATCGAGGTATTTGAATCTGAACCAATTCCGAAGACACCATCGGCGGCAATAAAATCACGCAAGCGAAAAAAACCATCGCCAAGATTGGCTTCTGTTGTGGTGCAAATTGCTACGGTCGCTTTTGATTTTGCGATCAAAGCCACTTCTACATCGTCCAGATGCGTGGCATGTACTAGGGTCCAATCCTGATTGATATCCGCATTGTCCATTAACCATTGCACGGGTCTTACGCCACGCAAGGCAACACATTCATTCACTTCAGGCATTTGTTCGGAAATATGGATATGAATCGGCAGCTTTCCTGAAATACCCGCCAATACTTCTCGCATGGCTTTTTCCGGAACGGCACGCAAGCTATGCAAAGCGATACCGATTTTCAGTTTTTCGTTTTCTTGTGACTGCAATTTATTAATTAAACCAAGAAAATATTCAACCGAATGACCAAAGCGTTTTTGTTGATCATTCAGCGCTCGCCCATCAAAGCCCCCAGTAATATAAAGCACTGGTAGCAGAGTCAGCCGAATACCAGCATCCTGCGCTGCCTGAATAATAGCTTGCGACATCGCCGCAGAATTTTCATAAGGCAAACCATCGGGCTGATGATGCAAATAATGAAACTCGCAAACCGAGGTGTAACCGGCTTCCAGCATTTCGACATAGAGTTGTGCTGCAATGGCATGCAGTTGTTCCGGCGTAATGCGCGAGGCAAAACGATACATCAATTCGCGCCAGGTCCAGAAGCTATCGCTTGGATTGGTTTGTCTTTCGGTCAGGCCCGCCATTGCGCGCTGGAAGGCATGCGAATGCAGATTGGGCATACCGGCAATTTTAAGTATTTTACTCATGCCGATATTCTAACCGCGCCACGCTACAATATCGCCATGAGTGCATTAGCTGGAATCAAAGTACTGGAACTGGCCCGCGTATTGGCCGGGCCTTGGTGTGGCATGACGCTGGCCGACCTGGGTGCCGACGTGATTAAAGTCGAACCACCGGCGGGCGATGATACGCGCGGCTGGGGGCCACCGTTTCGCGATGGCTTGTCGGCATATTTTGCCTGCTGCAATCGTAATAAACGCTCGATCGCTTTGGATTTGCGCTTGCCCGAATCACGGCCCATTATTGAAGCGCTCATAAAACAGAGCGACATTCTGATCGAAAACTATCGCACCGGCGGTGCTGAAAGTTTGGGCGTGGATTACGCCACTGCAAAAAAAATAAATCCGACAATTATTTATTGTTCGATTTCCGGTTATGGCCGTACCGGCCCCGATGCTTACAAACCTGGCTATGATTTTGCCATTCAAGCCGAAGCTGGCTTGATGTCGATTACCGGGCCCGTCGATGATATGCCGTATCGCACCGGCACGGCGATTACCGATATTGCTTCAGGCCAAAATGCCACGACGGTCATTCTTGCCGCATTGATTCACCGCATGAAAACCGGCGAAGGTCAGGCAGTAGAAATTTCCTTGTTCGAAACCCAATTACAATTACTCGCCAATGCCGCGAGTGGTGTTTTGTTCAGCGGCAAGGAAGCGAAACGTCTGGGTAATCAACATCCCAATATCGTGCCTTATCAAGTTTTTTCGGCCAGTGATGGTCATTTCGTACTGGCGGTTGCCAGTGAAAGCTTGTGGCGTGATTGCTGCGCAGCGCTGGAAAAACCCGAGCTGCTTGAAGACTCGCGTTACATCGACAATGCCTCCCGCGTCATCAATCGGGAAATATTAATTGCCGAACTGCAAAAACTGTTTGGGTCGCAAACTTTATTGCACTGGCAAACCCTGTTCGAAAAAGCCGGCATTCCGATTGCGCCGATTAACTCAGTCAAGCAGGCAATCGAACATCCGGTAACGGTAGCGCGCGGTATGCAAATCGAAGTCAGCAACGTGAGCATGATCGGCAGTCCGTTGAAACTTGCACAAACGCCGGTGAATTATCGTCTGCCGCCACCGCTGCTGGATGCCCATCGCGATATCATCTTGAGCGAACTACGTCAGCAAGGATTGATTGCATGAAATCCGAAAACCATTTTGATAGCGGAATGATCATCAATGCCAGATTGGCCACCATGCGCAGTGACCTTGGTGCATACGGCCTTATCGAACAGGCCGCGCTTGCATGGAAAGACGGCATTATTGTCTATGCCGGTCCAATGAAAGAAATGCCCGAGCTTGCGGATATTCCCGCGCACCATGTTGAAGACGCCGATGGTCGCTGGATAACGCCCGCATTGATTGATTGCCATACACATCTAGTATTTGCTGGCGATCGCGCGGCGGAATTCGAGCGTCGTCTTGAAGGCGTTAGCTACGAACAAATTGCCCGTGAAGGTGGCGGTATTATTTCCACCGTCAAACAAACGCGTGCAGCAGGCGAAGATGAACTTTTTGCACAATCATTGGCACGCTTGCAAACATTGATTAACGAAGGCGTTGGCACACTCGAAATAAAATCCGGCTACGGGCTGACGTTTGAATCCGAACGAAAAATGCTGGTCGTTGCGCGTAGGCTTGCGGTGCATACCGGCATTACAATTAAGACTACTTTTCTTGGCGCGCATGCACTGCCGCCGGAATTTGCTGATCACAGCGATGATTACATCACAACTGTCTGCGATTGGATGCAGCGTTTGCATAATGAAAAACTCATCGATGCGGTTGATGCTTTCTGCGAAAAGATTGCATTCAGTGTTGAACAAACGCGACGCGTTTTCGAATGCGCAAAAAGTCTTGGCCTGCCGGTCAAGCTGCATGCTGACCAACTCAGTGATATGAAAGCAGCCTCACTTTGCGCCGAGTTTTTAGGGCTATCAGCCGACCATATTGAATACACCGATGAAGCTGCTGTTATTGCGATGAAGCAAGCAGGTACCGTCGCGGTGTTACTGCCGGGATCGTTTCATTGTCTGCGCGAAATCAAGCTTCCACCAATCGACTGGCTTCGCAAGCATTCCGTTGCAATGGCAATATCGACCGACTTGAATCCGGGCACTTCGCCATTGCAATCATTGCATCTGGCTATGTCGCTGGCCTGCACACATTTCAAACTTACACCGGAAGAAGCTCTGCGTGGCGTAACGGTAAATGCGGCGAAAGCATTAGGATTGAAAGATCGCGGCCAATTAATTGCCGGACAACGCGCCGGTTTTGTGCAATGGCGTTTCAAGCATCCGGCAGAGTTATGTTATTGGTTGGGTGGGAATTTGGTGCACAGTATTCACATTAATCAAGCATTCGTGGGAGGGCCGTAAGGCCCGAAGATAGCCAATCGTGCAACATGCCAGCCCACCTTTTGCGTAGGAGCGCTCACGAGCGCGATAGATCTCAAAATCTGCGGCATCAATAAAATAAAACCTCATGTTGATGCGAGCGTGGAAAACGAACTACTGACTCGCGGCGCAGACCTGTCGCGCTCGTGAGCGCTCCTACGGTTATAGTTGTAAATCCAGACCAGCGCGCCATAGAATTATTTGAAGAATTAGCCATATCATCCCATTCGGCCTTGCAGCTCTTCCACAAAAAAAGCCCCGCAATGCGAGGCTTTTTTATTGAAGAATGTCGCAGGTTTTTCGCGGCTTATGCCGCTCCCACGTCAGCTCCTGCAATTACTTCGCAGCTGCTTTTTTCGCAGGTGCTTTTTTAGCTGGAGCAGCAGCGGCTTTTGGCGCGGCAACCGGTTTACCAACAACCGTTTTGCTTTCAGTCGGACGGCTTACGCCGTAGCTGGAGATATTACGTTTGCCTTTCGCGGTGCGACGATCGCCCTTACCCATGATGCTTTCCTTAGTGATTGGTTCTACAAACAGGTGCGTATGCTAGCATTTTAACGGCACGCGACCAAGTTATTAATGATGATGGCAGCGCGCGTCATGTACATGGCCATGAGTCAGACGCAAATTAATGACATGGGCAACCGCTATCAAGGTGCCACCAATGCTCATCACGATCGCATGCGGCACGACCGAATGATGTAAATCCGGGATAAGAACACCCGCCCAAACTGCCAGTAAACCGGGCACTAAAAAGGCCAAGGCGCGATAAACCCGATGTTTGCGATAGCCCTGCCAGAGACTGGTGATGGCCAAAACAGTGGCAAACATCACAAAGACCCATTCAAGTGTGGTGGAAGCTAAAGCCCCTAAACCCAATGCCGGCAATGCGGCAATGACCAGTGGCAACAATGCGCAATGGGCCGCGCAGAGCATTGCTCCCACGCTGCCAACCGAGTCGGCAACGCGCGAGAATGTCCATGGTTTTGAAGGAGGAATTGCGACCATTGCAGTTTAGGCACCTATTTACTTAATGTAATAATATAACACATAACGGCTTCACGCCTTCGCTTCCTTTTGTGCGGGATGTGAACGCCGCACCGCAGGCACCAACTGGGCCAACAAAGCACAAGCAGCCAGTGTCCAGACAATCAAGGCACCGCTTGGCAAATCCAGCACGGCCGACAGCGCCAGCCCTGAAGCATAGCCCAGTGCGCCAATCGCATAAGCAGCCGATAAACGCGCTTTGCCCCGCATGCCGGCCGTTGCCAAGGCCGGCACAATAAGACTGGCAAAGACCAGATAAACACCGACCAACTGCACGGACACCGTGATGGCAAGTGCAAATAATGCATAGAAAAATAAACCAGTTAAACGCTCGCGCCGCAGCCACATGAATACCAATAATATCGCTGACAAAATGGCGGCAGGAATTAATTGCGCGTAGCTAACCCAAAGAATCTGCCCGACTAATAAATCTTTTAGATGTTCGCCGCCCTGCGGATTATTGGCCAGCAATAACAATCCGCCAGTCGCAGCCAAGACAAATAAAGTACCAATTAATGGCTCTTGATATTCCGGCCAACGCTTGTCGGTCCAAGCCAGTAAACCAGCACCCGCCAGTGCAGCAGCGGCGGCGGCTATTTGCACACCGAAGCTCTGTTCATCAACACCACAAAATTGCGCAAGAATTACGCCGAGCGCAGCAATTTGTGCAATCGCCAGATCAATAAAAATAATACCGCGCGACAACACTTGTTTGCCTAATGGCACGTGTGTTGATAATACAATCAAGCCAGCCAAACAGGCCGGGCCTAGAATACTGATATCCAGACCATCCATATTCAGCTGAAGACTCACTTTGCCGCTCCCAATAATTTGTTGATCGTGGAATCAAACAAACCAAATAAATCTTTCGATTGAGCATCACCACCGACGGTTAATGGAAGCACTACGGCAGGCACACTGGTGCGTTCGGACAACCACTGGCTGGATTTGGGGTCTTGATAAGCAGCACGCACAATAGCCAGAGTATTGCTGCTTTTTGCAATGCCAATCAGACTGGCCAAGTGTGCGCTCGTAGGCGGTACGCCCGGTTTAGGCTCAAGTGCACCAATCGGTTGAAGACCAAGCCAATGTTCAAGGTAAACCCAGCTTGCGTGCTGCACAATTATTTTGCGGCCTTTCAAAGGCGCCGCTTTTACTTCCCAACGCTTGATAGCGGCAGACCAGCGGGTGCTGAAATCTGCCAAGCGCTGTTGATAAACCGCAGCATTGGCAGCATCGAGTTGCACCAAGCGAGCGTCCAGTGCTTTAGCAATAGTGAGAACGCGATAAGGGTCCATTTGAAAATGCGGATTACCCTGTGGATGCACATCGCCATTAGCACGATCAAGCTGGCTCGGTTTGTCGAGCGTGGTAATTTGACTGGCCGCCATAAAATTCCCGGCACCGGAAATTACTTTAGGATTCGCCGCTTGTTTTAGCAATTGCGGTAACCAGCCCACTTCTAGATCTGCACCCGTGCACACCACCAAATCGGCACGGCGAACTTTCGCAATCAGACTTGGCTTGGCTTCAATCTGATGCACATCCTGCAATGCCGATGTGCCTACATCAACGGTAATTTTATCTCCCGCTAATTCGTGTAACAGCGAGCCCCACTCCGGTTCGCAGGCAAATACTTTTAAACTGGCATGGGCCGGAGCAGCGGCTGTTGAGGCGAGTACCAAGGCAATGGAAAAAAACTTTTTCATTCGTGATCCCTAATTTATTTTGCTTAAAATTTATGCGCGCCGTGTGCGCCCAGCGAAGTCTGGAATTGCAGAGTTAAGGCATTGTCGGTATCGCTTGGATTCGAGGCATCTCGACTGTATTGCAGACGCAGTAAACTGAATTCACTATTGAGCCAGGTCAGCATTACGCTATTGCGGCTCGGATCGAAATTGCTGGCGTAAGGGCCGTTGTTATCGGCAAATAATTTATCGTAACGATAGCCCGCTTCCCAGTTACGGTTAATCCGGTACACGCCTTCAAAATAAGCACCATGGCGTACACCGTCCCAAGCCTGATTGAATAGTGGATTGATCGGATCGACGTATTGACCATTACGATCATCGAGAAAATATTCGCCGCGTAAAGTGACGCCGCCATCCTTGAAATTGCCCTGCGGCGCCCACTTCCAGGTCAAGTCGGCCACATACAAAGTGTTGTCACCGCTGAAGCCATCTTCAGCAGCCACCGTGCTGGATTTCAACATCGAAACGCCCGCCAGCCAGGAATTTTCATCACCCACATCGCCACCGGCATGGGCGAATAAGGTGTGCACTCCGGCGCCACTGTTACCGGCACCGCCGGAAGGATAACTATTTCCGGCAAAAACTTCAGTACCAAATTCCAGAAACAAATCAGTCGGAGCAACCCAACGTAATTGCACGCCATCATCGCCGTACTGATTGCCCATAAATGCCTGATAGGCCAATGGACGATCAAAAAATTTGTCGGTATGGGCGTGGCGACTGTTCAAATATCCAATATTTGAAAAGAAACGACCTGCGCGCAGCGTAAAACCATTTTGCAGCGCGGTAGTTTCAATGAAAGCTTCTTCGATACCGAGTTCGTCCTGACCAGCATCACTACCCACTGCAATCGTTAATTGACCGTAGAATTTTTCGTCGATATTGGCGGCAAACGAAATTTCACTTTCACCGAGTGAAATACCTTTTGCACTCGGCCCACCCTCGCCCACCAAGGGAAAACCACTGCGAAAATAGTTGTCGGGATCGACAGAATGATGCGAGTAACTGCCGTTGAGAATAATGCTGATCGCGGGATTAAAAGCATTGGCATTCGCCTCGGCTGGCGCGGGCGCTTCCTCGGCGGCAGCCACTTGCGCTGGCTGGACGGCTTTCAATTCCTCGATTTCTGCCTTGGTTGCCTGCAAGGCTGCCATCGCGTCGGCGGCCTGTTGCCGCATGGCTTCGGCATTGGCTTCCAGGCTTTTAATACGGGCTTCCAGCGCTTTTATTTGATCTTGTGAGGCGGCGCCAGCAAAGGCAGGTGATGCCATTGCGGAAAGAATACAGAGTGCGAGTAAGGACTTTCTCATTGCGTGAATTCCAGGGGCAGAATAGGACGATAAGCAATGTTATATTATCACAATATAAATACATAGGCCGAAAGTCATGGATGCCACCAGATAGATGTCTAATTAATCACTGCCAAAAATTGCATTAACTCAGCCTGCAATAAATCCTTCAAGGAAGACACCGCACGTTATCCGCAACAACACTGATTCGCCTGGCAATATCGGTCACCTGAGCCCAACGCTCGGCCAGCATAGGCAAGCCTTGCAGTGCTTCGATAAAAGCCAATAAATAAGTAAGCTGTGCAAAAATTCGACCAGGCGGATGCTGCGCTTCGGTACTTAAATAAACCGCAAACACAATTAATATGGTCGCCAGTAACCAAAGACAGGCAAAAGTGACCGCCTCGGCATCTGATAATTTAATTCGCCAACGCGCTACCTTTTTAAAGTGCCGCTGCGTGCGTGCAACATCGTCCTGCATTAATAGACGCGGCTCACGTTGCGCTAAATGATTGATGATGCGATTCAGTCGCTCTGCCAGCTGCCAATAGCGCTTGGTTAATAAAGCTAAAAATCCCAAGGACGCAAGCGCCAGACCAAACATTGGCAAATAAAGCCAAGCAAGCATAACGGCGGCACCGAGCAAAGCAAATATACTGCGTGCCGCATTCGGAATATTCTGCTCAAAAAAATCTACCAGTACTCGAAGCAAACGCACATGAGCGATTAACTCGGTGCGATCAACACTGATTGCGACCTTACGTTGGCTGAGCTGAATAACTTGATCGTTATAAATTCGAAAATATAACCGGGTGTCATAAAAACGGCGTGCAATGCCTGCTGCAATCATCACGACTAAAATCATCGCCATTATGAAAAGTGAGCTGTAATCTTGCAAAAGGCTGTCGTCAATCGCCATTCCAATAAACCATGGCAATGACACCAACAATATTTCTTCAACTGCCAGTAAACCATAGGTGCCGACGATTGCCGCACGATAGTGTTTAAATATTTGCTTCACCAGCATTTTATTGCGCTCTATTACTTGCCCAGCAAGGCATTAATAAGTGGTTCGAGCATGTTCTCTATTGGCCGCAGCTTGAATTTTGGATTCAGCAATGCGCGTATTCCCATTCCATCAACCAGAGCGATAAGTATGTCGGCAACCGCGGCGGCGTCTATAGTGGCAACCACCTGTTTGCGCTTTTGCTGGGTGCGAATTGCACCGACTAACGCGTTGCGAATACTCGCTTCACTGCCTGCAAAAGCTTCGGCCAGTACCGGGTTGCGACAAGCTTCAGCAAATACCTCGGTGCTTAAGCGAACATAGTCGGGCTCGGTACCTTCCTGCAACAGCTTTCGCATCACGTGAAGCAACTCGGCTTCAAAATTCTCGGCAATATTCAATTCAGATATTAATTCGACGATGGCCACACGCTCCCGCTCGGCCACCGCAAGAATTACCGATTCCTTATTTGCATAGTAGCGATACAACAGGCCCAGACTCACGCCTGCCGCATTGGCAATATCCTGGATCGTCGCGCGATGAAAACCGCGCTCGACAAAACACTGCTCCGCAGCTTCCAGCAATTCATCACGACGACGTTCATGTAGTTCAGGGTCAGTTTTACGCATGCGTGATAATTCCATGAATTAGTATTCACTTTATACTTGACAAACAGCGAGCTTGTCAATAAATTGAACGAGCGTTCATTTTATTAAATTTCACGACCATGACTACATTGTCCACATTGACCGCCATTGATTGGCTAACGCTATTATTCCAGGCTGCGGTATTTATTTTTTTACCCGCCGAATTATGGCGCTATTGGCGCAGACGCACTTTGAACTGGGCTCGCGTGAAAGAAATGCTAGCGAGCACCAGCCCTATTATCCCCAATATTTTTATTGCCGGTTTTGTATTGGCAATGATTACTACTGTTTACGTTGCGGCAGCAGAAATTTCACCTTGGCAAATTCCCACTACGCCGCTAACGAGCTTTATCGCCTTTCTTCTGGTAGATTTTATGTATTACTGGGACCACCGCTGTTCGCATCGAATCCGCGGGCTTTGGGCGCTTTATCATTCGGTACATCACAGCTCAACGCAGTTTGACCAAACCACCAGTTTTCGTATTTCACTGGTCGATAATTTTTTTTCGCCGTGGTTTTACTTACCCGTTATTGTCATTGGCTTTAACCCACTGCTCGTCGCTGCCTGCTTCGGATTTGTACTGGCCTATCAAACATGGATTCATACCGAAACCATTGGTCAATTAAAATGGCTCGATGGCTGGCTCAACACTCCCGCAAATCATCGAGTGCATCATGGTTCGCAGGTGAAATACCATGATAAAAATTACGGTGCCGTGTTGATGATTTGGGATCGCTTATTTGGCAGCTATCAACGTGAAGAAGAAGCGCCGATCTATGGCATTACCCACCCTATCGACAGCGCAAATCCATGGACCGTGCATTTTTGTGAAGTGGGTAGATTGTGGCGAGATCTTTGCCGCATGAAAGGATGGCGGAATCGTTTGGGAATGATCCTTATGCCACCGGGTTGGTTACCTCGAAATACTTTATAACTTTGAGACAAAGGAAATCGAAATGGCACGACTTTTTCAAAAAACTAGTCGGCATGCAGGTGCATAAAAACTTTCAAGTCGAAGCTGGCTGTAATTGAAACGACGAAACAAAAAAAGGCCCGGAAGTCCGGGCCTTTTTTTTAACTTGTAAATATGACTTACGGCGTTACGGTTAATGACAACGGAACCGCCAGAGTCGGCGTTAATGGGTCGTTGCTTTGCACGCAGACCTTGCCGTTATAGCTACCGGCTGCAACACCTGTCGTGTTAATGGCAGTGAGGGCGGAACGGCTGGTGCCGCGTGCCAATGTACCCGTGGTGGCATAGGTGCCGCTAATCCATGGTGCGCCACAAGGCACATTGCCAATCACTCGCATCGACAGGCCGGTGAAGGCAGCGTTGGCAGCCCAAGCACCGACACCGCCAGTAGTGACCGTGATCGATGCAAAGCCTGCATTACCACTCGCCGTGTTCGAGCCATATTGTGCCCAGCGGTTGGCGAAGGTGCCGCGCGTATTTACCACCAACCAGTAACGGCCGGGCGGCAAGGTGACGTTTTGTCCAGCTGCTACCAAATTTAGGCTGATAGAACTGGTCGTACCGTTGACGGTAGTGACACCTGTTGCGGTCGGTGTTGCGGTATAGGTCCATAACGCTACAGCGGCTGCACTTTGCGGATTACCGGCGGGGAAACCTGCTGCATCCGGATAGATGCTCCAAGTCAGACCAGTCGCTGCGGCCGGGAATGCAGCGCCACTAACGACGAAGCCTTGCGTCAAGATGGATGTTACCTGCAAGGATTCGCTCACCACGAAATCATCGGCCGAGAACTGCGCCGCGCTACCAGCTGTCGCTGTATCGCTATAGACAATACTGCGGAAGCCGCTGGTAACACCGGTATTGTCGGCATTAGTGACAATGCCTGAAGCAGTACCCGTGTTAACAAAGGTGTAGTTCAAAGCCGAACCACCGATATTGGCGATAGTGAAAGAAACCGAACCAGCCGAGTTTTTCGGCACAACCGATGACAAACTGGCAGGCATCGAAATGGCAGGTGGCTGTACTGCAATGGCCACAGGCATGCGTAATACAGGTCCGCTACCGGTTGCTGGTGTCAGCACCACATTGCCGAAACTGAAATTACCGTTAGGCAATAGGGAAAATGCGTACACGGTCATTTTCAGCGTCAACGAACCATTGGCCGGCACGGTGATGATTGGCGTAACCGAACCGCTTACCCCTTGTAACTGCACGCGCCAGCTGGTGCCGGTAGTGCCGGTGTTACGGAAGGTGCGATAGAACACGCAGGTGGCAAAACAACTGCGATCAATCAAGTTCGCCTGGTTCAGCGTTCTTGGGTCGCCGCCGGTAGCAGGATTCGCAGCCAAGTAGTTGGCACGAGTTTCATTCATCACAAGGCCAGCATTGATCGCGCGATCCACCCTGATGCGACCACTACCACGTGCAAACGGGTTGGCTAGGGTAATCGAGTCTTCAAGATAAACCAGCTGATCGGCTGTTAATGACAAGGCTGACTTGATTTCTGGAACCGACCAAGTCGGGCGTGCCTGATGTATCAACGCGGAAGCACCGGCTTGGTGAGGCGATGCCATCGAGGTGCCGTTGTAAAGATCGACCAAATTTTCAGAGCCCGGCGCTAAGGTGGTACCGGAGATGGCCGCAAGCACGCTCACACCAGGAGCGGTTACGTCAGGTTTCAATAAGTTGTAAACGCCAGCCGGACCGCGCGAACTGAATGATCCCAGCACGTCGGGAATGTTCGGTACTGGCAAGGCTGGGAAAGTGATCTGTGCGGTAGTGGTCGTCGGAAAGGCTTGACCAAAATTACGCAATGAATCGCCTTCTGCTTGGGTAACACTGAACACCGGAATGGTAGTGCCCGGCACCGAAGGCAAAATAACGCCCGCCTGATTGTTGGCGATGATGACAGCGATAGCGCCTGCAGCTGAGGCATTATTTGTCTTGATGGTGAAGCTACAAGTACCGCGACGAATTACAGCAATCGCACCCGTGAAAGTACCGGCAGGGTAGGCTGCGCAACCATCAGAGGTGGTGCTAATGCCAGAGCTAATTAGCAACGGGGTGGTGCCAGGAATCGTGGCGCCAAAGGTCACGCCACCGGAGCCCTGACCGAGCAACAAAGGTGCCAAATTAGCTGGCACTGGCGCTGGGCCAGTGACTTGCAATGCAATCGAAAAACCAGCACGACCATGTTGCGCGGCGGCGGTTGAACTTACCCATGGCTCGTTATGGCCAAGGGTGTTTGCCGCTGGTCCGCTATTACCGGCTGAAGCCGCGATATAAATACCGGAATCGACCGCATTCAAAAATGCAAGAGATACTGCGTCACTCCATGGGTCGGCACCGCCGCCAATGGAGAAGTTGATCGAATCAACAATACCGTCAGCCACCGCTTGGTTAACTGCTGCCACCGAAGAGGTGTTCGGGCACAAGCCTTGGCCGGTTGAAGTATTGGTATAGCAAACGTCGTACGCAATGATGTTGGCATGTTGCGCCACACCGGAAATACGGCGCGTATTACCACTATAAACCGCGTCGCGGACGTTACCGGCCGTGGTTGAAGCAGTGTGGCTACCGTGACCATTGGTGTCACCGAAACCAGGCTCTTCACGGATATTGGCCTGGCCGCACAGGTTGGCAGGCGCGCCGCAAACAAAATCGTAGCCGCCGATCAACTTGTCATTACAGCGTCCGGCATCAACGCCACCAGCTGCGCAGGTGCCAAGATAATTACCAGCACCCAAGGGATTGATATGGGCATAAGCATCAACTGGACCAACACCGGCAAACGACGGGCTACCAAAGTTGATACCCGAGTCGATAATGCCAACCACCATGTTTTCGCCACGGTAAGGACCTGGTGCACCTGGGTTGCTACCATCCCATACCGCTGCGGCACCAATCAGTTGCGGGCCGGTATCGGTATCTTGTTCGTATTCGCGATACCCTTCGACCAAAAACACGTCGGACATTTTTGCAATGACTTCGGCTTCTTTGGTGGAAACATCGATGATCACACCGTTGACCGCATGCTGCATTCTACGATGCACGCCAAAACTGCGCCCAATAGTGCGAGCCATTTGCCGCTCCAACTTGCGTTGTTGCGATTGCAAATAACCCACATAATTTCTTGCCTCGCTGCTCTTTACATCAAGGCGTACCTTGCCATTCATTGCCATGCGCTTGGATGCCATGGGCAGTTGGCTGTTACCACCTTTGTAAGCGGCCAAGGATTCTTCTTTGAAAATTACAATGAAGGTTCCTCGATTATCGCCCGCTCCGGCTTTTGCCGATTTGGTCGGAGCATTGGTTCCATTACCCTCGTTAAAAATCTCGGAATAATCAAAGTGTGCTCTATTAAAATTACTACTCGCAATGCTATTGGCTTGCACAGCATTTGCATTCGATATTTTCACTTCGCCAGTATTGATTGGGCTCTTTGTGCCGCTATTCAAAAACTGATATGACGCCGCGCCGGCAACTGCAACCAAGGCAAAAAGCCCGAGCATTCCGCCCCATTTTTTTAGGTGCAACATGATGGTGACCACCCTATATAAATATAAAAAATATGACCTGCAAGAAATCATCAAAGATGTCTCTCGCCCCCTAAATACTGCAACAATCGACGCTAAAAACTACGCTAAAATTAAGCACGCTAAGCTGTCAATGTCTGAACTTCTCAAGCTTGCTGTAAAACAGTGTTCCCGCACGCAGTTTACTGGTTTTTCAGCACGTCACAAGCAAGTTATTTGCTTGGCTATAATTACCAGGAATATCAAGCACTACCGCTACAAACGCAATCAATTAACAAGCTGTAACAAGCAGGCAAATTTGCTGCACTGCAATAACAAATTAACTGTTTGAATGTCTTTCACAAAGCTATACGAACTCAATACGGTTAGTCGCGGTATTGATATGGATGTTTGAGACTAATTAGTGGCTGCACTTCGCACACACACCATGCACTTCAAGGATTTGTGCGCGGGTGGTGAAGCCAATCGACTTGGCTTGTTTTTCGAGTAACTCGGATACACCGTCGTCTTCCATCTCAACCGTGTTCTGGCATTTATCACAAATCAAAAATGGCACCGAGTGCTCTACTTGCGGATGGTGGCAGCTGACAAAGGCATTGATTGAAGCAAGCCGATGAATAAAGC
>JAYSXB010000038.1:0-5679 GCA_043717775.1 Arenimonas sp. | reverse complement strand
CCGAAACCCAGGGCCGCATTCATACCTCGGCGGCAACGGTGGCGATATTGCCCGAGCTTGAAGAAATCGACGAAATTGAAATTCGTCCCAATGAGTTGAAAGTTGATACCTTTCGCGCCTCTGGTGCAGGCGGCCAGCACGTCAACAAAACCGATTCGGCGATTCGCATTACGCATTTACCGACCGGCTTGATTGTCGAATGCCAGGACCAACGCAGCCAGCATAAAAATCGTGCGCAGGCGATGTCTTTATTGAAATCAAAATTATACGAAGCCGAAGTCAGCAAGCAACAAGCTACGCAGGCGCAGGCAAGGCGTTTGCAAGTGGGTAGCGGTGATCGGAGCCAACGTATTCGCACTTATAATTTTCCGCAAGGCCGCATCACCGATCATCGTGTCGATGGCTTAACCCTGTATGCCTTGCCACAAATAATTGCCGGCGATATGGATGAGTTAATCAACACCCTCACCCGCGAAAGCCAGGTTGATGAATTAAAGATTTTGACGGAGGCTGCATGAGTGCTTCAACAGAATTTACCGCGCTGAATCTTTGCGTTTTGACGGTGTCCGATTCACGCACATTTGCAAACGACAGCTCGGGTGATTTTTTATGCGAGGCATTGAAGGCGCAAGGCCATCATTTATTTGATCGCGCATTATTGCCCGACAATAAATATCTGCTGCGCGCCCAGCTGTCGAAATGGATTGCCGAAGAAGCCATTGACGGTGTGCTGGTTAATGGAGGCACCGGTTTTACCGGCCGCGACTCCACACCAGAAGCCATCAAGCCATTGCTTGATAAAGAGATGCCGGGCTTTGGCGAAATGTTTCGTGTCCTAAGTTTCGATGAAATTGGCACCTCCACTTTGCAATCACGCGCTTTCGCAGGATTGGCCAATAATACTTTCGTGTTCTGCTTGCCCGGTTCAACATCGGCTTGTAAAACTGCCTGGGAAAAATTAATTAGCGCACAATTGGATTCACGTACCAAGCCCTGTAATTTGGCGAATTTGAGGCCACGATTGCGGGAATGATTCTCGTAGGAGCGTCCTTTAAGCGCGACAGATCTGGCGTGTTTTTTCGCGCCTAAAGGACGCTCCTACGCCACACAAGGAACACCATGAAAACCAAAGACTACGAAAAAGCACTGGAACCTTTGCAGATTGAATTGAATCAACTCGCACGGTGGCTGCAGCACACTGGCAAGCGCATATTAGTTCTGGTGGAAGGACGAGACACCGCAGGCAAAGGTGGCGTAATCAGTGCCATCACGTCTTGCCTGCCGCCACGTCATTGCCGCAGCGTGGCCTTATCGAAACCCAGTGAGACCGAAAAAACCCAGTGGTATTTTCAACGCTATATTGCGCACTTGCCGGCGGCGGGCGAAATGGTGTTATTTGATCGATCTTGGTACAACCGCGCCGGTGTCGAGAAAGTCATGGGTTTTTGCACGCCCGAACAAGTCACGCAATTTCTGAAGCAAGCACCGACTTTTGAAAAAATGTTGGTGGACGAAGGCATTTTATTATTTAAATACTGGCTGTCGGTGGATCAAGATGAGCAAGAAGAACGTTTCTCTGAACGCGTAAAAGACCCGACCAAACGCTGGAAACTATCGCCCATTGACGTGCAGGCAAGAGAAAAATATGCCGAGTACGGTAAAGCCCGCGATGAAATGTTTACCGCCACACATAGCAAACTCGCACCTTGGACCGTGGTGGATTTTAACAGTCAAAAACAAGGTCGCATCACGATGATCCAGGATTTGCTAAAACGCATTCCCGACCATAAATTACCCGATGCCATCATTGATTTCCCGGCACTGAAGGGCAAGCCCGGCAAGGAAAAATTTAACGGGCCGGTGAAGCCGATTAAATAGTTTTAGATATCTGTGTGTGTTGCGCGTGGGAGCGGCGTAAGCCGCGAATAATCTGTCAGAGTGTCGCAGGCCATTCGCGGCTTACGCCGCTCCCACGTTCCCACACCCACGCTTATGATTTATTTCTTTTCGGGGCCTATCACTTTTTCAAGATCTTCCTGTGTTACCGGACCGAGAAACTTGCTCGCCACTTTACCGTCCGGTGCAATAACGTAGGTCAGTGGCAGGCCAACAGGCGTATCGAAATCAGCCGGTGGGCTGTAAACATCCAGAATGGCCATCGGATAATTAATCGGAATGACTTTCAGGAATGCGTCCATATCGACGCGTTCAATTTCTTCGTAGGCAAGACCGATAAATTCGATGTCATCACGTTGTTTGTCGAGCTTGTTGAAATCAGGAATTTCTTTCTTGCACGGCTCGCACCACGTTGCCCAGAAATTGACGACAACCCACTTACCGCGATGGTCGGCAAGTTTGTAGGCTTTGCCGTCATAGGTGGTGACTTCAAGTGTTGGCACTTCCGGTTTTTTTGCCGGGGCGGCCGCTTGCACAGGTTTTGCTGCAGCTTTAATGTCGGGCGCGGGTGGTGCTTCAATTGCGGTGTCTTGTTTATTGCAGGCGCTGATGCCAATCATCAAAGCCATTAAAATAATGGCTAATCCAAATTTATTTTTCACGTGGGGTTTCCTTGCTTGCTTTAATAAAACTACCGACACTGCGGCTAAGTGGTTGGTTCAGTGGCTCGCGCAAATGTGCCAAGGCTTCTATCGCTGCCTTGCCATAAGTATCGTCGGCGCCGGGCAAGCTTACTTGCTTGGTTGGGATACGCAAATGCAGGCGTTCATAAAGTTCATTGAGCGATACTGCATCCAAGTCCCGCGTCAATATCCAGCCGCCATTTTCACCACGCATCACAATATGCAAACTACATAAACCCGATAATAATTGCTGCAACAAATCGTCGGTCATCATGGGTTCAATTTTTTGCATTTCTTGCAAATGCAAACCATGGCCAGTACCACGACATGCGTTTAAGCGCCCTAACAAACGTAAATAAGCGTAGAACTCTTGGCCGACCGGTAGCCGATGTATTTTTGGCTGATAACGGAACGCCGACATGCTAGCAGCGACCGATGCGCCAAATAAAATTACCACCCAGCTAAAATACAGCCAGAGCATGAATATCGGGATTAAAGCCAAGGCGCCGTAAACTTGTTCAAACGATGTATTACGCACATAACTGGTGAAGCCAAATTTAAGCAATTCAAATAACAAGGCCGCCAACAAACCCGCAGCAACGGCAAAGCGCAATGGCACTCGCCGATGCGGAATCAACCAATAGGCGCAAGTCATTGCGAAAAACTCGATTAAAAACGGCGACCAGCGCAATAAAGTCGTGCTCACGCCCTCTGTTCTCACACCAGACAATTCTGCAAAAGCCAATAAACTCGCCGACGCCGAAATTGCCGCCACGGTAAGAATCGAACCTAAAGTCAGCAGTGTCCAATACAACAGAAAGCGCGTGAACTGGGGCTTGACTGTTGGCACCCGCCAAATACGATTGAATGACTGCTCAATGCTCCACATTGTCACCAGCACCGATATCAGCAATGCGGTAATTCCCGCCACTGTCAGCGTTTTAGTCGATGCCGAAAAACCCAGCAGGTATTGCTCGACTTGACGTGCTGAACTGGGCACAAAATTGCTAAAGACAAAATTGATCAGCGATGCAGTCCATTCATCAAACACCGGAAATGCCGACATTACCGCCAGAAAAACCGCACTGAACGGTACAACGGCAAACATGGTGGTGTAAGCCAATGCACCGGCCGATGCGAATAGCTGATCATCAATGAAGCGCTTGGTAATAAAACGCGAAAAGCTTTGTAGCCGATACCAATCGGTACGGCTTAGCCAGCGCTTCACAGTGTTTATAAAGGTCATGGTGCAAGATTAACAGACTGCCGTGGGGCTGGCCCATAGGTTAGGCTACGCAGACTGCCTGGGAGCATGTATGCAAGAGATTCTCGTTTTATATTATTCACGTGGCGGCTCGGTCGCTGCACTAGCAAGGCAAATAGCGCGTGGGGTTGAAGAAGCCGGCCTGCAAGCGCGTTTGCGAACCGTGCCCGTGGTTGCTCCGGTAACGCAAACCGCTGCGCTCGCCGTGCCGGAAGACGGCGCACCGTATGTCGATAAAAAAGATTTACACGAGTGTGCCGGTTTGATTCTTGGCAGCCCGACCCGCTTTGGCAATATGGCGGCACCGGTGAAATATTTTATTGATACCCTCGGTGCCGAATGGGCGAGCGGTACGTTAGTGGGCAAGCCTGCGGCGGTATTCACCTCCACTGCCAGCATGCATGGTGGTCAAGAAGCCACGTTGTTATCGATGATGACACCGCTGCTGCATCACGGTATGTTGCTGGTCGGCATTCCTTATACCGAGCCAACACTTTCGACCACACAAACCGGCGGCACGCCATACGGTGCGAGCCATGTTGCCGGTGCCGAAGATAATGCAAAATTAAGCGCCGATGAAATGCAACTGGCGCGTGCGCTGGGTAAACGCGTGGCAGAAATCGCAGGGAAATTGAACCCATGAGCCTGTCAAAACGCTGGACCGCACTCGGCATTTTTTCATTATTGATCTATCAGGTTTTCTGGCATTACTTGGTGGCGCCACCGGAAATGGCAGCCGCATGGCTGGTCACTTTAGTATTTGCATTGCCCTTGATTCCCGTTTGTATTTTAGTGATTTTAAAGCATCGTACTTTCGCCTTTTGGGGCGGCATGCTGGGATTATTTTATTTTAGTCATGGCGTGATGGAAGCCTGGACATTGCGCGAAATTTGGCCGCTTGGCATTGGCGAGGCACTGATCAGTGTCTGGGTTATCATGGCGGCCAACTGGGACGGCATGCAAGCGCGGTTTACTAAAAAAGCATCAGAAAAAATTGATTAAGGAACCTCAGATCAACTCGTAGGAGCGCTCACGAGCGCGATAGGTCTGCGACGCAAGTCAATAGTTTGCCATCTATAGTTCTCATCAGAATGACGTTTTATTTTATTGATATCGCAGAGTTTAGATTTATCGCGCCTAAAGGACGCTCCTACGCTGGGATAGAGCTGTCATATCACCGGATTATTTAGCGAATTGGCTATAATCGATTATAGCTATCTTAAATATTTTTCTAGAATCGGCATAGGAACCTGCAATGGAAGAATTATTAATTGTCACCACCGGCGGCACCATCGATAAAATTTATTTCGATGACAAATCC
Organism: Arenimonas sp.; assembly: GCA_043717775.1. Classification (GTDB taxonomy): domain Bacteria; phylum Pseudomonadota; class Gammaproteobacteria; order Xanthomonadales; family Xanthomonadaceae; genus Arenimonas. The sequence continues at coordinate 515 of JAYSXB010000038.1, read as the reverse complement.
GATTACCAGGTGGGCGACCCGCAAATCGGCGGCATTTTGCGTGAGCTTGGGGTGGCGTTTCGTTTTACAGTCATTCCAATCATTCGCAAAGATTCACTGCATATCAATCAGGAAGACCGCGAATTATTACGCGCCACCATTGCCGCGCAAAGTGCCCAGCATGTACTGGTGACACACGGTACCGACTCGATGGTAGAAACGGCGAAAGTGCTGGCATCGATTGAAAACAAAACCATTGTATTGACCGGCGCATTGAACCCGGCAAGATTTCGCGGTTCCGATGCCGAATTCAATATCGGCACTGCCGTTGGTGCGGTGCAATCATTGGCACCGGGTGTTTATATTGCAATGAATGGCCGGATCTGGGATCCGGCGAAAGTGAAAAAGAATGTTGCAGCCAATCGGTTTGAGCCGATCGGGTAACGTGGACTGTTTTCTACAGCTATTCCTACAAATAATCCGATGACGTGCTGGCTTGGGATTTTTTACAAGATTAGCTATAGATTTAACCTGTA
>JAYSXB010000037.1:0-5755 GCA_043717775.1 Arenimonas sp. | reverse complement strand
ATTCACGCACACCGCTAACCACTGCCGAGGCAAGGCGTTCGCGATGAGCGGGATCGGATAGTTTTTTCTCTTCGTTGGGATTAGTAATGAAGCCGGTTTCAATCAACATTGACGGTACGTCGGGTGAACGCAAGACAACAAAGTTGGCGTGTTCGACATTAGGCTTGTGGGCTTTACCAAGGTCTTTCAAAGAACCCAGCACTTCATCGGCAACATCTTCGGATACCCGCATGGTGGCGCTCTGTGACAAATCCAGCAAAACGGCAGCGAGGTTTTTATCTTTCGCATCGAGAGAAACGCCGCCGACCAAGTCAGCGGCATTTTCCTTATCAGCTAACCAGCGTGCGGCTTGCGAGGAGGCACCTTTTAACGACAACACGAACACGGATGAGCCATTGGCCTGACCATTTAATGCAGCGTCGGCATGAATAGAGATAAATAAATCGGCTTGCGCTCTTCGCGCACGCATATAGCGGTCTTGCAGGACAACGAAAGTGTCGTTGTCACGCACTAAAAATGCTTTCATGCCGGGCTCGGCATTAATTTGTTTTGCCAATTCGCGTGCCGTGGCTAGCGTAATATTTTTTTCTTTCACGCCGCTAGGGCCACTTGCACCGGGGTCCTTACCACCATGACCAGCGTCGATGGCAATAATCAAATCGCGGTGGCTATTGCCTAAAACACTCTGTACTGTTTTTGTCGCTGGCAAACGCGAAGAAGATTTATTTTCTACTTTGATATCGGCTTGCTGAATTTCTCTGGTTTCAATAACGGCAGGCTTTACTTCGACTTTGGGTTCTAACGTAAGCACGTCTTTCATGGCGGCTTTTATATCGGCCACTTTGCTTTCAGAAACCCTGTTTTCAGAACCCCTGTTTTCAGAACCCCTGGAAGCAGTCGGGTTGGTGTTGCTTGCGATAGTGGAAGCGGGTTTTGCATTCGGGCTAAGGAGCTCAATGACCAAACGGGTATTGGCACCGCTGCCCTCAATACGCGATTTGGTTTGCACGCTTTGGCTGAGGTCAAACACCACGCGCAAAGTGCCGGGCGACGGTTGGCCGGTACGCACTTTGCTGATAACACCATTGGCGCCCGGCAATTTAAAATTGCCCGAAGTCGCGGTTGCGGGCAAGTCCAATACCAAACGCTCGGGATTACTTAGCGTAAAGACTTTATAGCTGGATTTTTCGCTCAGGCTAAGCTCGGCCTGGGTTTGGCCGTCCATGGCGAGCAGTTTGAGATCTTGTAATTGCGCAGCATTCGCATAAATCGGAGCCGATAGCATAAGCATCAGGCCGACTTTGCAGAACTTTGGCGATGTGGCAGGAATGCGCATTGCAGGATTGAACCACCGGACCTGGCAATTTGCAACAGTTTTTCCTTAAAAATCCTATACCTGGGCACTATTGTTCGGAAATATTTAAGAAGAGGCTCGGAAACCCGCCATTTTGCTGACTCGGGCTAACCAAGCCGCGCCTGTTTCGGTCTCTGAGCGCAAAACTGCAAGCCGACCTTCGCCATGCGGCTCCAGCTCAATCAATAAATCAGCCTTTGGCAGCGCGCCCTGCCCGCGTTCTGGCCATTCCACCAACCAAAGTACGGTGTTTTCGGCCACTTCGTCCAAACCCAGAAAATCCAACTCGCCCGATGCCGCAATTCGATACAAGTCCAAATGCGCGGCTTCACCTTTGGCAATCGGGTAGCGCTCAATCAGGGTATAGGTCGGGCTTTTGATTGGGCCGGTAACGCCTAAATCACGCAATAAGGCACGGGCAAGCGTGGATTTACCTGCGCCAATTTCGCCATATAAATAGATAACGCCGACACTCGGCTTGGCCTGCGCCAATAATTGACCCAGGCTTTCAGTCGCTTCAGGGTCATCCAGGACAATTTTCATTCGCTTGCACTCATTCCGGATTTGCCAGTCTTCTGAGGTGCGGAAATAAATCCGAGGGTAGCAATCCGCGTTCACCGCCAATTTTAGCGGCGGCATCGCCAGCAGCGCCATGCAATAAGGCGCCAAGGCTTGCAGCATCGAACAATGATAATTTTTGCGCACACAGCGCGGCAATTACCCCAGTCAGCACATCACCCATGCCGCCAGTGGCCATGCCGGGGTTGCCAGCATCGATAACACGGGTCGTTTCACCCGGCGCGCCGACCAAAGTACCTGCACCTTTCAACACCACTACACACTGGTATTTTTTTACTAGCGCATCAATTGCATCAAAACGATGCGATTGGATTTGCTGATTGCTCACGCCTAATAAGCGTGCGGCTTCACCGGGATGTGGCGTAAGAATGGCTTGCGGTAAAGGCTGTGGATTTTCAGCCAATAAATTCAGGCCATCAGCATCGAGAATTAAACTTTTTTTCGACGCAATCGCGCAATCAAACAAGGTCTGGCCCCAATCGTTTTGACCAAGCCCAGGCCCGACCGCCAATACATCAGCTTTCTCTATCAAGGGTAATAAGGCCGCTGCATTTTCTACCGCATGCGTCATTGCCTCGGGTCTTGCGGCGACCAAGGCCGACACTCCTTCGGTACGCGTTGCCACACTTGCTAAGCCTGCACCGACACGCAAGGCCGCTTCAGCACACAAGCGAACGGCGCCGCCCATACCGACTTCGCCTCCGATGCAAAGCACATGCCCAAATTCGCCTTTATTGGAATTGGCATGTCGTGGTGCCAAGCCTTCCGATAAATAGGCCGATGTTAGTAACAAAGCCGCGGGTGAAAAACTGCTTTGAACACTTTCGGGCAAACCCAGATTATCGTGCTGAACCTTGCCGCAAAAATCGCGCGCCGAGCCCGTATAAAGTCCGCGTTTAGCCGCAATAAAACTCAGCGTTCGTGTGGCATGAATGCAAATTCCCGCAGCCGTTCCGGTGTCGGCATTAATGCCTGACGGAACATCCAGCGCCAGCACGGGTAAATGGCTGGCATTGATCCGCTCAATAAGTGCTTGGGCAACACCTTCGGGCGGCCTTGATAGACCTATGCCGTATAAAGCATCGACCCATAATTCAACCTCTGGCAATTGCCCATCAAACGAGTCTGTACGTTCGCCCAAAGCCCGCCATTCGGAATACGCACGACCGGCATCGGCCGTGCGTGGGCTGCCGCCGGGTAACATCATGATTTTGACTTTAATGCCCGCCTGCCTGAGCAGACGCGCCAATAAATAACCATCGCCGCCGTTATTACCCAGCCCGCAAGCAATACCGACGGTGCCTACCTTCGGCCATTTTTTGTGAATCAGGATCATCGCCGCCGTGCTGGCGCGCGTCATCAATTCATAGCCGGGCGTGCCGTAATCGCGAATGGCCATGCGGTCCATGTCACGAATTTGTTCGGTGCGATATAAAGAAAGCGGAGAATTCATCGGTTGATTCTATACTTAGCCGATGCATGACTATACCCAGCTCGCAAACGATATTCGCCATTGGGGCCGCGATTTAGGCTTTGCCGATGTCGGCATAAGCGGCGTGCAGCTTGGCGATGACGAGCACTATCTCGATCAATGGCTGGCGGAAAACCAACACGGCGAAATGCACTATATGGCCGCCCACGGCAGCAAACGTGCGCGGCCTGCCGAATTAATTCCGGGCACGGTTCGGGTGATCTCGGTACGAATGGATTACGGCACGGGCGATGATGCCGGCGCCTGGCAAACACTCAATGATCCGACACAAGCCTATGTGGCACGTTACGCATTGGGCCGCGATTACCACAAAGTATTGCGCGCACGTTTGCAAAAATTAAGTGAGCGTATTCAATCTGAAATTTCGCCGCTGGGTTATCGTGTTTTTGTCGATTCTGCGCCGGTGCTTGAACGAGCTTTGTCACGCAATGCCGGATTGGGCTGGATCGGAAAAAACACTTGCCTGATCGATAAAAATTCCGGCAGCTGGTTTTTTCTGGGTGAAATTTTTGTCGATATTCCGCTGCCGGAAGATATTCCCGCCCAAGCGCATTGTGGAACCTGCACGCGCTGTATTGATATTTGCCCAACACAAGCCATTATTGCGCCCAATAAACTCGATGCACGGCGCTGCATTAGTTATTTGACGATTGAATTGAAAGGTTCGATTCCGGAAGAATTCCGTAAACCCATCGGTAACCGGATTTTTGGTTGCGATGATTGCCAACTAATTTGCCCCTGGAATAAATTTTCCAAAAAATTCGACGAACCCGATTTTCGGGTTCGCAATAATCTGGACAATGCCACGCTGCTCGATTTATTCGCCTGGACTGAAGCCGAATTTTTGACTCGCACCGAAGGTTCGGCCATTCGTCGCACAGGTTATGAAGGCTGGCTGCGCAATATTGCCATTGCGCTTGGCAATGCACCTTCATCGCCGGAAATTATTCTGGCGTTGCAAGCCCGATCCGGGCATGAGTCCGATATTGTGCGTGAACATGTTGCGTGGGGTCTGGATCAACATACGTAGGAGGCCGCTTGCGGGCGACCGATTGTTCTGATTTACGTCGCCCGGCCGGAAAAATGCTCCTGCATTTCCGGCACTCCCGCCGTCCATGGCGGTCGCAAGCGGCCTCCTACGAAATCGCTAATCGCGTTATCCTATCCACCTTTGATTGAACCCCAGGAACACCCGAATGATTATTCAACCGAAAACCCGCGGCTTTATTTGTACCACCACGCACCCAACAGGTTGTACTGCGCATGTCGCGGAGCAAATTGCGGTGGTCAAAGCCAAGGGTAAAATTGAAAACGGTCCGAAAAAAGTTTTAGTGATAGGTGCATCCACAGGCTACGGACTGGCTTCACGTATTGCTGCGGCCTTTGGTTCAGATGCCGCAACTATCGGTGTATTTCTTGAAAAACCCGCTTCCGAAAATAAACCCGGCTCGGCCGGTTGGTATAACTCGGCGGCGTTTGAAGCTGCTGCGCATACTGCTGGCCTGTATGCAAAAAGCATTAACGGTGATGCCTTTTCACACGAAATGCGTGCAAGAACCATTGAGTTAATCAAGCAAGATTTAGGTCAAGTCGATATGGTGGTGTATTCGCTCGCTTCGCCGGTGCGTCGTTTGCCCGATACCGGCGAATTAATACGTTCGGCATTAAAACCGATCGGAGAGGTTTATCAATCCACCGCAATTGACACCAGCAAAGATAAAATTATTCACTCCGAGGTTGAGCCTGCAAGCGCGCAGGAAATTGCTGATACCGTTACCGTGATGGGCGGCGAAGATTGGGAATTATGGATGCAGGCATTACTCGATGCCGGTGTATTGGCCGATGGCGTTAAAACATTTTCGTACAGTTATATCGGCACAGAAATTACCTGGCCAATTTACTGGCATGGTGCGCTCGGCAAAGCAAAAGAAGATATGGACCGTGCCGCCGCAGCACTACGCAACTTGCTTGCGCCGCTGCATGGCAGTGCCAATGTTGCGGTACTGAAAAGCGTTGTTACACAGGCATCGGCAGCAATCCCGGTAATGCCTTTGTATATTTCAATTTGCTTCAAGGTGATGAAAGACCAGAAGCTGCACGAAGGCACCATCGAACAAATTGACCGCATGTTCCGCACGCAAATTTACAGTTCCAATGGTAGTCGTGACAATAGCCAACGCATCCGTATGGACGATTGGGAATTACGTGACGAAGTACAAAATGCCGTGCAACTTATTTGGCCGCAAGTCAGTACTGAAAATTTATTTGAACTGACCGATTACAAAAGTTACAAGCAAGAGTTTCTCAAGCTTTTCGGCTTCGGCCTGGCT
>JAYSXB010000036.1:0-2254 GCA_043717775.1 Arenimonas sp. | reverse complement strand
GTGCGCGCAACCACGCGGCGTATTCATCCAGATCGCCTTCAAACGCTTCCACTTTACCGTCCGCAACACGCCAGAAAGTATCGCAAACCAGGCCAATTAAATGCCGATCATGCGAGACCATCACGATAGCGCCTTCAAATTCAGACAATGCTTCGGCGAGGGCTTCACGCATTTCCAAATCAAGATGGTTGGTCGGTTCATCGAGCAACATCACGTTCGGTTTGTTGTAGGCAATAATCGCCAAAGCCAAACGCGCGCGCTCACCACCGGAAAATCCATCAACTGGTTCAAACGCTCGGTCACCAGCAAAATTCCAGGTGCCTAAATAATTTCGCAGCACTTGCTCGCCCGCTTCGGGTGCGACTTCGCGCAAATGCCAAAGCGGACTTTGGCCTTCATGCAAACTTTCAACGGTATGCTGCGCGAAGTAGCCAATTTTCAAATCCGGATGCGCCATGCGCTCGCCTTCGAGCAAAGGCAATTCACCCACCAGGGTTTTTACCAAGGTGGATTTACCCGCGCCATTCGGACCCAACAAGGCCACACGATCACCAGCTTCCAAACCAAAGCCAACATTTTCAAGAATGCGAATACTGCCGTAACCGGCATCGGTATGATTCAAGCGCAATAAGGAATGCGGCAATTTAACCGGCTCTGGAAAACTGATCTTGAAGCCACGCTCGGCGCGCACTGCTTCAGTACCCGCCATTTTTTCAAGGCGCTTCATGCGCGATTGCGCCTGTTTGGCCTTGCTAGCCTGCGCTTTGAAACGATCAATAAAGCTTTGTAAATGCGCGCGCTCTACTTGTTCTTTTTCAAAGGTAATTTGTTGTAAACGTAATTGTTCCGAACGCTGGCGCTCGAACGCGGTGTAGCCACCGACATAAAGTTTTGCCCGGCCATCGTGTAAATGCAAAGTATGCGTACACACTTCATCCAGAAACTCACGGTCATGTGAAATCACCAACAAGGTGCCCTGATATTTCAGCAACCATTGTTCCATCCACAGTACAGCGTCTAAATCCAGATGGTTGGTGGGTTCATCGAGCAGTAATAAATCCGATGGGCACATCAGGGCTCGCGCCACATTCAAACGCACGCGCCAACCGCCGGAGAAATCCGAAACCGCTTGTTCGTGTGCTTCAGGCGGAAAGCCCAAGCCATGCAATAAACGTCCCGCTCGCGCGGTGGCATCGTAGCCATTAATTTCAGAAAGTTTTTGATGCGCAGCGGCAACAGCATCCCAATCTTCGCGCTGCATGGCGGCGGCTTCGGCCCGGATTACCGAGGCGACTTCTTCATCGCCACCGAGCACAAAGTCAATCGCGGGATCAGGAATCGACGGCGTTTCTTGCGATACGCTGGCAATACGAATTTTGCCGGAAAAATCCAAGTCGCCAAGATCCGCTTCCACTTCTTTTGTGAAAGCGGCGAACAAACTGGATTTGCCACAGCCATTGCGACCGACCACGCCCACACGCCATCCGGCTTGCAGGGTGAGGTCCATTTGCGATATCAGCAGGCGTTCGCCCCGTCGCAGAGCGAAATTACGGAAAGAGATCATGGGCGTATTTTATTCGTTATGGCGGCAGTAAAACATCTAAATTTTCAGACAGCGGCGAAGTTTTTCAAGATCGCGCTTCAATATTGCAGACTAATGGGAAAGCTAAAAGCCTTGAGCGCTTGATTCAACGCGGCCACACCATGTTTAGTGATTAAGCCGCATTTAGCCTAAAGTACAGGCACGAAACACTCTAGGAAAACCCGCTATGAGCGAGCCTGCTGCCCTATTAAGCGCGATTGAAGCCCGAATCTTAGGCTGTTTGATCGAAAAAGAAGCCACCACGCCGGAACAATATCCGCTCACACTTAATGCCATTCATCTGGCCTGCAATCAAAAAACCAATCGCGAACCGCTCATGGAATTATCGCTTGGCGAAGTCGGGCACTGCATGCGACAGCTCGACCCTCGCAATCTGGTTCGCAGCCAGCATGGCGCGCGCGCCGAACGCTACGAACATCGAGTCAATACGGTTTTTAGTTTGACTAAACAGCAGCAGGCGATCATTTGCGTGTTAATGCTGCGCGGCCCGCAAACGCTAAGCGAGTTGATGACAAGAACCGAGCGCTTGGCCAGCTTCAGCGATATGGACGATATCAAACACACGCTGGAACGATTAAGCCAACGCGACAATCCGCTCATCGAACGCATTCCGCGCACCAGCGGCCAGCGCGAAGACCGTTATGTGCATTT
>JAYSXB010000341.1:0-6326 GCA_043717775.1 Arenimonas sp. | reverse complement strand
ATTGGCCAAAGTGCAATAGTGCTGGCGGGTTTGTCGGGCTTTAGAAAAGCGAACATGCGTTTAGTTTAACGGGAAAATTGTGCTTAAAAGTAAAGCCGCCGGGGTGACGATGATTTTTATCAAGCCTCAGCCTTACTCAACTTCAAATTCTTTTCCATTACCTCGAACAAGCGTTTGATCTCGGCCGACATTAATGCAAAGCGGGCATCGAGTTCGGCGGCTTGGTCTTCCTGATCGGTAGTTTCTAAAGACTCGACCGCGCCATCAAGAAATTTTAATTTGCGAATTACCAGGTCTTCGCCCAAGACAAAACTGACATGGGCATCGAGCACCAAACCCAGGCGGCTAACTTGCTTGCCCGATTCCAGATGCTTCTTGATTTCATCGGTCTGCAATTCCTGGCGCTGGCATTTAACAATCGCGCCGCGTTCATCGCCGTCCTTGAGTTCACATTCTTCGCCCAGCTCCAGACCTTTCGGTAATTTTTCGCCACTAATCCAGCCGGTCATAACCGTGCGTGGACTGGTTTCGGCATTGAGCGGAATGGCGGGAAATGAACCCAGGGCATGACGTAATTCCGACACCAGATTTTCGGCTGATTTACGCGACGAAGAATCGATCGCGATGAAACCATGCTCCATATCAATGTAAGCATTAGTGCGTGTGCTGCGAACAAAGGCGCGCGGAAGCAGTTCGTGCACGGTATCTTCTTTCAAGGCGCGCCGAGCTTTGCCACCCAGTTTGCGGCCCTGTTTTTCTTCGATAGCGGCAATTTTTTTATTGACCAGATCATTGACCACCGATGACGGCAGAATTTTGTCTTCACCGCCCAGCGTGAATAATACGCAGTCGCCTACTTGATGCGACAGCACGGCTTCATCACGACCGAACGGCGAGACAAAACCGCGCGACATCATGTCCAGTGGGCCGACCGGTTTGAGAATAACTTCGGCCAGACGTTCTTCAAGCGCTTTAAGGGATTTATTGAGAGTTATAGGAAAACGAAAAAAAGTTAGATTACGAAAGAACATTATGATTATCTTTTGTTGGAGCGAGCTCAGCTCGCGATTGAGTTTGCCGAAAATTTGTTGGAGTAGGAGCGAGTTCTACTCGCGATTCAGGTTGCCGAAAATTAGTAGGAGCGAGCCCTGCTCGCGATTCAGCTTGCCTCGTTGTCACCCGCAAGCCAAGCATGGCTATCAGGCAGCGCGGCATCGCCACGTTTGCCAAGCGATATAAAATCAAACAAATTGGGATCTGCCATTTGCGAAGCACGAATATCACCCAATGCTTTGGCGATGGTATCAATGCGACCGGGCGTTTCGCTTTCCCATTCGGCCATCATGCGTTTGACAATTTTACGCTGCAGATTTTCCTGCGAACCACAAAGCGTACAGGGAATAATCGGGTACTGCTGCCAATCAGCATAATCGGCAATATCTTTTTCACTGCACATCGCCAAGGGACGAATCACCACATGCTTGCCGTCATCGCTTAATAATTTTGGCGGCATCGACGATATTTTTGCGTGGAAAAATAAATTCAGGAAAAAGGTTGAAACCAGATCGTCGCGATGATGGCCCAGTGCAATTTTGGTGAAGCCTTCCTGTTCGGCATAATTGTATAAAGCGCCGCGGCGCAGTCGCGAACACAGCGAGCACATGGTTTTGCCTTCGGGAATAACGCGCTTCACCACCGAGTAGGTGTCTTGTTCGATAATTTTGTAAGCCACGCCAATATTGGCCAGATATTCGGGTAACACCTGTTCGGGAAAGCCCGGTTGTTTCTGGTCAAGATTGACCGCAACTAATTCAAAACGTACCGGCGCTTTTTTCTGGAGCTGCATCAAAATATCGAGCATGGTGTAGCTGTCTTTGCCACCTGACAGGCAGACCATGACTTTGTCGCCGTCTTCGATCATGCCAAAGTCGGCAATCGCCTTCCCCACTTGGTGGCGAAGACGTTTGGCGAGTTTGTGCCGGTTCACCGAAGTGGCGCGAACGGGCGGGTCGAGCAGGGTCAAATCCATGGGAGTATTTTACACTGGGGCGAGGCCGTGTAAGCTGCGCTGAGGTCATTCATATCGAGGCACCATGTCACAACCGCCCGACATTGCTCAGTTGACCGCACAATTAATCGAGTTGCGCACCGAACACCGCGACCTGAATGAAGCCATCGACCGTCTAGCACAAAGTATTCAAACCGATGAACTCGCAATCAAGCGCCTGAAAAAACGCAAACTGCGCATAAAAGACATGATGGCGTATCTGGAAAATAAATTAATACCGGATCTGGATGCCTGAGTTTTTGTGTGCGTAGGAGCGCCTTTAGGCGCGACCGAACCTGCGACCTGTTGAACGTAGGAGCGAGCTCTGCTCGCGAAATGCCTTACCGCAGGTTTTTCGTGGGCAGAGCTCGCTCCTACCCATATTATTTTTAAGATTCGGTCGCGCCTAAAGGCGCTCCTACATAATATTTACTTACGGAGCGGCATGCCGGTTACCTTACTGACAACTTCCGGCGATAGCTTGCTGATGGTATGGCGTAGTTCGCGGCCGAGCACGACTTTGGCGTCTTTTTCCCAAGTGTTCAGGCGTTCGTCAAAATCCAGTTTTGCATCCGGGCATAGCCAGATCAATTTCAGTTCGCGCATTTTCTGGATAAAACTGCGGAACAGGGATTTATCAAAAAATTCCGGTGCAGCCGGTGCGTAAAGTAATGACAGGCGTTGTGCGGTCAGTTGGCACAGGGTTTCCAGTTCGGAAGTGGAAATGGTGCGCGGGCCATTTTTTACCAGTGTGGTGATCGCAATAAAATAACGCTCGAAGGCTTGTTGCAGACTATGGGCAATGGCGCGTAATCGATAGACTTCATCGGTCTGGCCGGGGCCGCGCGAGACATAGCCGTGCTCATCATCGGCAATAGCGGTCAACAAACCTTCGCTGATAAATAAATCGATGGTGGCATTAATGCGTTCGGCAAATTCGTCTTCGGTCCAGGGCAGGAATAATTCTTCCTGCATAAATGGATAAATGGTTTTACCCAAACGCATGAGGCCATTGCGGCTCATTCGGCGATTATTCTGGAAGCACAGGGCAATCCACGCCGGTGCTGCGAATAAATGCAGAATATTATTCCGGAAATAACTTTGCAGTACCGCGGTTTCATCTTCCATGCTCAGCACGTCGCCGAGTGGATGCTTGGTACGAATAAGCACATTGATTTTTTCGCCGTAAGCCATGATCGCTTCCGGGCTTAGTTCGGTAACGGTAATGCGGTCTGAATACGGTAGTGCCGCCAGAATTTTTTTCGATAAGGCCAATTGCGCCAATAAATCGCTTTCTGCCATCGCGTGCTTGGGTGTGGAGAGCAGTGCTAAGGCCAGTAAATTGACCGGGTTTACGTCAGCAGCGCGATTGATATTGACCTGGATGGTTTGCGCAACATCTTCAACGACATCGTTTAGCCAGGATGGTTTTTCGTCGGCGGTCGGCAGGTTGGTGCGCCACTCGGTGGAGTGTTTGTCCAGCACCTGGTCCAGAAAAATGGGTTCGCCAAAACTCACGGCGACTTTGCCGTAGTGTTGTTTCATGATTTCAAAACCGGCGCGAATTAATGCCCACACGGTTTCTTTTTCTTTTGCTTGTCCGGTTAATTCATCGAGGTAACTTTTACCTTCGATCAATTTTTCGTAGCCGATATAGACCGGTTGAAACACCACCGGTTTACGGGGTCTGCGCAAGTAAGCACGCAAGGTCATGACAATCATGCCGGCCTTGGGTGCCATCAAGCGTCCGGTACGGGAGCGACCACCTTCGATGAAATATTCCAGCGAAAAACCTTCGCCGACCAATTGCGAAACATATTCGGTAAAAACCGATGAGTAAAGGGCATTGGCTTTAAAACTGCGACGCATGAAGAATGCCCCACCGCGTCGCAATACCGAGCCAATGATCGGTAAATTCAGATTCACTCCGGCCGCAATATGGGGCACCACCACACCATGTGAGTACAGTAAATAACTCAGCAATAAATAATCCATATGGCTGCGATGGCAGGGTACATAGACAATTTCATGGCCGGGCGCAACGGCTTTGAGTGAATCGAGATGATGCACATGCACGCCATCGTAAATACGATTCCAGAACGCTGTTAATACAAACGACAATGAGCGCACCACCGGATGCGAATAATCGGCGGCAATTTCCCAGGCAAAGCCGTGCGCTTTTTTCCAGGCCTCCAGATATTCGGTTTTGTCACGGCGGGCCTGATCGGCAATGGCTTTGCGAACCGGCTCGGCGTCCAGTACACGATCAACCAGTAAGCGGCGGGTGGATAAATCCGGGCCGATAACTGCCGAACGAATGCGGCGAAAGTGGGCACGCAATACGCGCGATGTTTTTCTGACGCTGCGTTCGTGCGGTAATTCTTCGCCGAGAATTTCCCATACCCGTACCGATTGCGAAAACTGCACAACGGTGCCACGGCCATTCAACAAAATCGCGAGCAATCGCCGGAAACGGCCGACCAGCGCCCAGTTTTCCGAGAACAAGACCGAGAACCAACCCGATTGTCGATCCGGCGCACGGCCAACAAAAATCGAGACCGGCACCAGTTGCACATCCTGGTCCGGATACAAACGATGCGCCATCAATAAGCGTGACAAGCCATCGGAATGATTTTTATTTTTCGGTTGCGAAAAAATACTGCCGCCACGACGCGATAAAGCAATGTATGAGCGCTTGCGTCCGAGCGGGTCGCCAGGCAACGCTGCCAAGGGCGATGGTAGTCCGGCTTCGCGACAGGCGCGATCCAGAATCAACATATTCGACAGACCGTAATTTTCGATCACGTAACAGATTGGGCGATCGGGCGTAAATGGCAGAATCGCAGGTTCGCGTTTTATCTCGATCCACGGTGCCAGCAATTTTTCCATCAATCGCGCCCAAAGCGGTGCAATGGTATTGGCAAAGGTTTTTTTCGATTCGACCGGTGCAGGCGATGGCGTCGGCTGCTCGGGCTGCGGCAGTGGCAGCGAGGGTTGTTCGGTAGTCATAATTTAGGGAGCAGAAACGGCTGCGGTGGGCAGCGCTTGTTTTAATGTTTGTTGGGCATCTTGAACGCTGTCGGCAGGATACCAACGGCCATCGATCCGCGTCATTTCAATTTCAAATTTAATTTCCTGGTCGAGTAAAACATAATTCACTTCGACCGTGGCCTTATTTCCAGAGGCGTCGGCATCAACGAGTTTCGCCTCCATATTATCGAGCGACTCATCAATGTCGGCACCGTAAATGCGGCCAATATCTTTCAGGGCTTTCAAGCCAAGACTGGCTTTTTCAAGACTGGCGATCATCGAAAGCTGATGCATTTGCTGTGCTTGTGGCAGATTCACTTCGCGAGCCGCCTTGCAAATAACGGCAATGGTCTCGCGAGCTTTTTCCTTATCGCTGAACATGACGGGCTTCAGCCATTTCAATATCGCTTGGCTAACGGCTTTGGCGTGATCGCGCTCGGCGGCGGTCAGATTTTCATTGGCTTGAATGGCACCGCTCACGAAAATTTTTGCTGCGCCCTGCATCAATGGCCATTGCGAATTGATTTCGGATTGAAATTTTTTCAGCTTGCTTTCGTAGCGGACAAACAATTTGGCTTCCGCGCCCGGCTCCATCATTTGTTTCATGTAGTGAGCATGGTCTTTAATTTGGGTGCTGGTCAGTGCCGGGGCCAGAGTGAGCTCGGCGGCCCAGCGTTGCTCCATCTGGATATGTAGCTTGGGTGGCAAGCTGAGTTTGGAATAACGCACCAGGTCACTGTCCTTGATCGCGTCGGCCAAGCCTTCGACCGCAGCCACTGGATTGCCGGGAGCCACGGGCTCGCGGCCGCAACCTATCAATAGGCCCAGCAACAAGAACGAAAGCCCAAGATGACGAAAACTAGCAAACAACATGCGGCGCGGTATTCCTTTTGTCTAAGCCGAATTTACCAGATTGCAGGGCACAAGCCCTATGTCATCGAGCCCAGCTCATTAAAAACAAGGACTTGCTCACACAAATAGGCATTGGAATCGACAAAAAAAGAGGAGACCTCGGAGGGTCTCCTTAAAAATCCGGTAAACCGGAGGACAGATCATGCTTGTGTGTATTTGCTCCGAGGAGCGGCTTTCCGGGCGCCAAAGCAGATTAGCGCTGAATTAAACCTAATGCAATACTTTATAAAATAGAAGTTAAGCAATTGATATTAATGAATAAATAAACGTAGGAGCGAGCTCTGCTCGCGAAAAGCACTTCGACGCAAGCCTTTCGCGAGCAGAGCTCGCTCCTACG
>JAYSXB010000035.1:0-5778 GCA_043717775.1 Arenimonas sp. | reverse complement strand
GGTAAACCCCGGGTCGGTGGAGCGTGACCCGGGCTACGCAGTAATAAAGGCCGTAGGGTGGGCACTGCCCACCGAAACTATGCAGGATATGTAATGGTGGGCAGTGCCCACCCTACAACGCTTGTTCAATCATATCGGTGCGCGCTCCAGCCGGCGCGCTAAGCAGGCGCGTGCGAAAAGTATCGCGTTGTTGCTGGTTCATGCGCTTGCTCAGTTTCACCAGCGCGGTGCGGTCTTCAAGGCTCAGTTCACGCAGCAGCATTAGCCAGGATTTAATTTGTTCCTGTGGAATAAATAGCAGCCAGTCTTGCAGCGCTTGCGCTTCTTTGCCCAGTGTTGGGCCGAGCACCCAGGCTTGTTGATATTCGGGTAATTGCTGGGCAAATTTTGCTTTTAGTGCCTGCTGTTTATCAATCGAAAGCAATCGCCATTGTCGATACGCGGCACTTATTTTTGCTTGATCAAGCGTGCCCAAGGATTGCCAGGCGGCAAACTTTTCCCGTTCTTTAGATTTATCGGTAAATGACAAACTGTCCCATTGTCTTTGTTTGAGTAAAAGCGTTTGCTGTTCGGCGGCCGAGAGTTTTAACCAATGCTGGGCTTGAGCGCGTAATTGCGATTGTGCTTTTGCATCGAGCTTTGACCACATCGGCATGGCGGCTTTCAATAGATTCTGTTCTTGTGCGGGCAATTGGGTGAATGCAAATGCGCTGTTGGAATTATTCTGTGCCGATACCGCATGGGTCATCAGCAAAAAAATACTCAAAGATAAAAACCGCCGGAGTTTAATTTTCATACGTGGTCTCGGCGCCATCGGCATCGGGAGCCGTGTCTTGCGGCTTGCTGATTTCGCCGGATTTAAGCACTTCAAAATTTTCTTCCGGTGCACCCGCAGCAATCCAGCTTAGAAAGGCCAGATCTTCGGCCTGCGCCTGAATATCGGGGTTGGCAATCACATCGTAATCAGGATGAATCACCGCCGTTTGTACCTCGGTTAATGCGGCCGGTTTGCTGGCAAGCACATCAGGCGATTGCGAGTTCCACCACCACCAGAGCACGCCGCCGAGTACGAGCGCCATCAACAAAAC
Organism: Arenimonas sp.; assembly: GCA_043717775.1. Lineage (GTDB taxonomy): Bacteria > Pseudomonadota > Gammaproteobacteria > Xanthomonadales > Xanthomonadaceae > Arenimonas. Next base: position 4,690 of record JAYSXB010000035.1, on the reverse strand, counting down.
CAACCAAGGCCATGGCCCGGTCTTTTTTATTTCCGGCTCGAGTTCTGCCACCGGCAGTGATGGCGTGATGACAACTGCCGGTCTTTCGCGAGTCTGGATAAGTTCGGTCGGTAATTGTTTTACTTCTTCAAAAAAACTGTCGCGCAGGCGTTCGAGCTCTTCGAAATTAAAACCGGCGGCATGCAATTGTTCGAGCCCGCGCTCCAGTGCAAAGCGATACGTAGTTTCACTGATATTGAGGACTTGCGCCGCGTGCGAAAAATCCAGACCGGCCACCAAGCGCAATAATAATGCTGCGCGTGGGCCGTGACTGATGGATGCCAATGCGGGCCAGGGGCTTTGGCCCTGCGCCAACTCTTTGCGCGAAAGTAATAAAGTCCAGAACCGAATCGGCCATTGCGAAATCGGTAGCTCGGCATATTCGGCGTTAAATGCGCTATCCACCGCGCTCAGTGCCGATTGCAATAAATCATTGTCGCCGCATTGGGCGCGCGCCAGCACGTAAGCGCGACGGTCGATGCCGCGACGGAACGCTTGCATCGCACTTGAGCTTGCGGACGAAGAAGTTGGGGAAGAATTCACGCGGTATTTTAATCCTTGGCTGCGTGGAACAATGGTGTTGACAGATAAAAAAAAGTGGCTCAGCCGCTATTTTTCTCGCTTGCCGCGTGAATCGTTGTGCACAGCTCTGGTGATGCTCTTCACGGGTTTACATTTAACTGTAACAAGTCCGAGTGTGACCACGAAAGTGACACTAAGTGCCTGATTAATTAGCTCAATGACAGTTTGGTTAAAATTTCACCAAGCTAGCGTGAGGCCCGTCTTCACGCGCTTTGCGCAAAATTGTAATAGTCGCCATCCACAGGCTTATCCACAGGTGGTGTGGATAAGCTATTTTGGCTATATTATTCAATATCTTACAGCACTATTCTGTGACAAAAAACAGCTATGTGCCGCAAGTGTATCCACAGGCATATTGACCCTGCATAAACGCTAGAATTGCCCTATGCCGGAAACTCCCATTTGCATCGTAAAGGTCGCGCTGGCGCTGCCCTTGCCACGCTGCTTCGATTATCTATTGCCAGACACCTTGCATGCTCCTGAGGGCTTGGTGGGCTGCCGTGTACGGGTGCCGTTTGGTACTGGCGAGAAGATCGGCGTCATCGAATCGCTACACAGACAGGACATGCTTGAAGTTGAATTAAAAAGCATTCTTGAAGTATTGGATGCCAAGCCGATATTTTCCGGCGAACTATTGCAGAACCTGCGTTGGTTAAGTCGCTATACCCATGCGCCGATTGGCGAGGTGTATGCCACCGCCATGCCGGTGCTATTGCGGCAAGGTCGTGAATTGCCCGACAACAAAGTGCTCGCCTGGGAGCTGACAGCGCTTGGCAGACATCAATGGACTTACCTGCGTGCCAATACCAAGTTACGCAAATTTGCCGAGCGCTTGCTCAAACATCCGGTCAGCGAAGATCAACTCGATGTCGACAGCGAAAACTGGCGTAGCACCGCCAGCACTTTGAAAAAACGTGGTCTGGTCGAACGCATCGCAATCAAGCCGGAAACCCAGGCCAGCAAAAAATCGACAGCGCCAATACTCAATGCCGAGCAAAAACAGGTTTTGCACGCCATCGAAAAACAAGGCGGCGGTTTTCAGTGTCATTTGCTTGAAGGCATCACCGGCAGCGGAAAAACCGAAATCTATTTGCAAGCGATAGCGCACTGTTTGAAGCAGGGCAAGCAGGCGTTGATCCTGGTGCCGGAAATTGGACTCACGCCACAAACACTGAAGCGCTTTCGCGAACGTTTGGGTGTGCCGGTTTTCAGCATGCATTCGGGTTTGAATGATGGTGAACGTGCGCGCGCGTGGTCGGCAATGTGGCGCGGGCAGGCACATGTGTTGGTCGGCACCCGTTCGGCGATTTTTGCACCGATGCCCCATGCCGGTTTGATTATTGTCGATGAAGAACATGATGCTTCTTATAAACAACAGGACGGCATTCGTTATCACGCCCGCGATTTCGCCATCATGCGTGCGAAGGTATTGGATATCCCGATTATTCTCGGTAGCGCGACGCCATCATTGGAAAGTTTGCACAATGCCATCGCTGGTCGTTATCAACATCTGCATTTGAAAAAACGTGCCGGTATCGCCAAGCCGCCGGGTGTGCGCGTGCTTGATGTTCGCAAACGACCGCTAACGCATGGTTTATCGGGCGACACCATTGATGCGATCAAGGCTTGTATGCAACGTGGCGAACAGGCGCTCATTTTCAAGAATCGCCGTGGCTATGCGCCGGTATTGCTTTGCCATGATTGCGGCTGGAGCGCGCAATGCCCGCGTTGCGATAGTCCGATGAGCGTGCACGGCGTTGCGCGAAATTTACAATGTCATCATTGTGGACAACGCAAAACAAAACCGAGTAGCTGTCCCGATTGCAGTAGTTTGGCCTTGCAACCGCAAGGTGTCGGCACCGAGCGCTTGGAAGAAGCTTTGGCTGCCGCATTTCCGGAATTCCCTTTATTGCGAATTGATAGTCAAACCACGCGCAATAAAGATGGCCTGCAAAAGAAACTCGCCGAGCTTGGCGATAAGGCCGGCATTCTAGTCGGCACCCAAATTCTGGCAAAAGGTCATGACTTACCACGACTCACCTTGGTCTGTGTGGTGGGTATTGATGAAGGATTATTTTCTGCCGATTTTCGTGCCAGCGAAAAACTCGCACAATTATTAATTCAAGTGACTGGCCGCGCCGGTCGTGCCGAATGGCCGGGCGAAGTGTTGTTGCAGACGCATCACCCAGAACATCCAATGCTTAATACTTTATTGGCCGGTGGTTATCCAGCCGTTGCTGCCTTGGAATTGGCACAACGCGAAGCGGCCGGGTTTCCGCCGTATGCCCATATCGCTTTATTGCGTGCCGAAGCCTTGCAGGAAAACGACGTGAATACCTTCCTGCGCGAAGCCCATCAGGCTTGCCAGCAGATCAGTCAAAATCAAATCGAATTAAGCGCACCCATGCCAGCACCGATGGCACGGCGTGCGGGGAAAATGCGCGGGCAACTTTTATTGAGTGCCGCACAACGGCCAATTTTGCAGAAAGTTTTGCAAAGCTGGGTACAGGATTTGTACGAATTAAAATCCGTTAGAAAAGTACGCTGGTCGTTGGATGTGGATCCGGTGGATTTGTATTGAGGTGAAGAATTGCGAAAAATTCTTTATAGAAGATCGCCCACTCGCGACAAACTGAGCATCAAGGTGAGCGGCTCAATGGGCGAAGCAATAAAACCTCGCTGTAAATAAAAATCTTTGGCAGCGTCATCAATCGCATGGCAGAGTAGTGCACGAATGCCCACTTCACGCGAACTCTGAAGCGTTCTCAATACCGCATCTTTTAACAGGCCGCTGCCAATGCCCCTGCCAACCCAGTCTTGATGCACGGCTAATCTGCCCATCACGACGACGGGGATTGGGCTAGGCATATTTCTTTTTATATTGCCCGGGGCAATATCTAGAGAGACCGCACCCGCCGCTAAAGCGTAATAGCCAATGACATCGACTCCTTCGCATACAACAAAACAGCGCGAGGCGCCTTCCTTATGATTTTTGCGCGCCCGTTCAATTAACCATTTGCTCAGTTCAGGCGACGAACAACGAAACCCTTCCAGCCGATGTTCGTCATTGAGTGCCGCCGGTTGCGTGATTACCAAGAATCAACGCTCCCAGGGAGCGGGTGTCGCAAGCAGGCGTTTTAGCGCTTTAGCATTTACGATGGGGGCGTCGAGCAATTGATTGAAGCGAGCAAGACTCTGCTTAGTCACTGCAAAGTGGTTCTGGTCAGCGAGTATTTCTCGGGCTTTTTCACAAGAGGCGTCTAGAATAAAGTCAGTCCGGTTTTTGCCGGAAATTTCAGCGGCATGATCAATGAGCGCCCGCTTGGCGGCTGGCGCCCGAAAATTAATGATTTTGGATTCTTGGGTGGCGGTATTCATAAAAAAGCGTCATTCGGTAGCGTGTATACAGTGTACACACGTTTTTATGTAGGCACAATATAGGCTTATTTGTAAAAATCGCGGGAGCGTCCATCAGGCGCAAAAAATTACGCCGGATTTATCGGCAGCAAATTGACTCCAGTAGTGTCGTTATCCCTGCGGAGGCGGGCAACCGGCGGCCTTGCTTTGATGTATAAAGTCAATGGGTCCCCGACAAAAGCATTCGGGGATGACTATTGTTTTGATTTGGTATTCACTGAGCTAGTTTGCCAATCGCAGGATTGTTTATAGCAAATTCGCTAAATAATCCTGTGGCATGCTGGAGTGGATTACTGGAGCTTAGCTATAACTACACCCGTAGGAGCGCTCACGAGCGCGATAGGTCTGTGACGAAAATAAATTGCGCGTCATTCAAGCTCATCACAATGATGTTTTATTTTGTTTTATGACACCGCAGATTCAAGATCGGTCGCGCTCGTGAGCGCTCCTACGAAGGGTGTGGGCTTTAAGGCTGGCATGTCAAACGAAATAAAAACGGCTCCCTGCGGAGCCGATTTGTTTTCAATAATACAAAATTAAATCAGGCCGCAAACAGCGCCTTAATTTTCTTCAACGCATTCGCTTCCAACTGGCGAATACGCTCAGCCGATACGCCATATTCTTCCGCCAATTCCTGCAAGGTCGCTTTAGG
>JAYSXB010000340.1:0-6345 GCA_043717775.1 Arenimonas sp. | reverse complement strand
GGTTTATTTGTACTGGTGCCGATGCTTGGCGAGCATGTTTATCCGTGGATCAATGACAATATGGGCCAGATGCCATTGATCGGACAATATTTTCAAGGTGTGCCCATTGGCGTTGGTTTGCTGACGGCAGGTACTGTGCTTGCGATCATGATTATTCCGTTTATTGCCTCGGTCATCCGCGAAGTATTTTTGACCGTGCCTTCGCGCTTGAAAGAATCGGCCTATGCGCTGGGTTCAACAACATGGGAAGTGGTATGGGACGTGGTATTGCCCTACACAAAATCGGCTGTGATCGGCGGCGTGTTTTTAGGTCTTGGCCGCGCACTCGGCGAGACCATGGCAGTCACTTTTGTCATCGGCAATGCCAATCGCTTAGCAAGCTTGCTAGAACCTAGCACATCGATATCGGCAACGATTGCCAATGAATTTGCCGAAGCCTTTGCCGATGAACATCGTGCCGCTTTATTAGGCTTGGGCTTCCTGTTATTTGTTGTCAGTTTTTGCGTGTTATCCGTTGCCAAATTACTCTTGCTAAGCCTGAAACACCGGGAGGGCAAATAATGGCGACTAAAGCAGAAAGTCTTCACCTGCGCCGCAGAATAACCAATGCTATTGCCATGGTGCTTTCATTCAGTGCAGCCATTATTGGATTATTTTTTCTCGGCTGGATCTTGTGGACCACTTTTTCAAAAGGCTTGCCTGCGCTTAGCTGGAGTTTATTCACCACCACAACAGCGCCACCCGGCGAACCCGGCGGTCTGGCGAATGCCTTAGTCGGCAGTCTTGTGCTTTGTCTGTCCGCAGTTTTATGGGCTACACCCGTCGGTATTGCTGCGGGTACTTATTTAGCGGAATACGCCAATCACACCAAGCGCGGCGAAGTCATTCGCTTTATCAACGACATTCTTTTATCGGCACCTTCCATTGTGCTTGGTTTATTTATTTACACGATTATCGTTCGACCCATGGAAAGTTTTTCTGCCTACGCCGGTGTTATTGCACTTGGTTTTATTGTACTGCCCGTCGTTGTGCGTACTACCGATGAAATGTTGCGATTGGTGCCAACCCAAATGCGCGAAGCTGCGTTGTCGCTCGGCGTGCCGCAGTGGAAAGTCACCACCAATGTGCTATATCGCGCTGCGCGCTCGGGTATTACTACCGGCGTGCTGTTGGGTCTGGCTCGGATCAGTGGCGAAACCGCCCCACTGATTTTCACCAACACCAACAATCAGTATTGGAGCTTTTCGCCGGGTTCGCCGATGGCCAATATTCCAATGACTATTTATGAATATGCAAAAAGTCCCTTCGAAGATTGGCAACAATTGGCCTGGGCCGGTGCATTAATCGTTACATTATTCGTGCTATTGGTTAGCGTTGTAGCACGCGTTATTCTGTTAAGAAATAGGGTTCAAAATGACTGAGATCACTCTCTCCCGCAAACCAAGCACCGTACAAGGCGATGTTTCGGCCTTGAGCGCACCAGCAAAATTAACGGCACGCAATCTGAATTTTTATTATGGTGATTTCAAAGCCATTAAAGATGTCAATTTCGATGTCGCCGAAAAATGCGTCACCTCGCTGATTGGCCCATCCGGTTGCGGCAAATCGACTTTACTGCGTATCTTCAATCGCATTTATTCGATCTACCCCGGCATGCGTGCCGAAGGCCAGGTCACACTGGATGGCGAAAACGTACTCGATCCAAAATACTCACTCAATAAATTGCGCAGCAAGATTGGCATGGTGTTCCAAAAGCCGGTGCCGTTTCCGATGACCATTTTCAATAATATTTCCTACGGTATTGGACATTACGAAAGCCTGTCGAAAGCCGACATGAATATTCGTGTTGAAGAAGCACTGCGCCAAGCTGCCCTGTGGGATGAAGTCAAAGACAAATTAGGTCAAAGCGCACTGGGTCTTTCTGGCGGTCAGCAACAGCGGCTTTGTATTGCGCGTGCGGTGGCCTTAAAACCCGAAGTGATCTTGTTTGATGAACCCACTTCGGCGCTTGATCCCATCGCTACCGGCAAGATCGAACAATTATTTGCCGAACTAAAACAGCAGTTCACTATTCTTATCGTGACGCACAATATGCAACAGGCCGCTCGTTGTTCGGACTTCACTGCATTTATGTATTTGGGCGAGTTGGTAGAATTTGGTGTGACCGAAACTATGTTCACCAAACCGACCAAGCAGCAAACCGAAGATTACATTACCGGCAGGTTCGGCTAAACCGAGACCCTTCACAGAAAATAGTTCACTCATTAAAGAGCGAGTAGAAAAATGGGCACCAACGAACACATTGTTAAAAGTTTTGATAGCGAACTGCAACGTCTTTACGGCGAAATTCAACGCATGGGCGAAATTGCCATTTCGCAACTCGATGCTGCCGTCGATGTACTGCAACGTCGTGACAGCGACGCCGCTCGCCGCGTAGTGGCTAATGACGACGCCATCGACGCACTCGAACATGAAGTCAGCAATGACGTTCTGCGCTTGCTGGCATTGCGTCAGCCGATGGCACGCGATTTACGCGAAGTTTATGCCGCTTTGCGCATTTCCTCCGACATCGAACGCATTGGCGACTATGCTGCCAATGTCGCAAAACGCTCGATGGTATTAAACCAAGGCGCACCGGTTTCACTCGCGCATGGCCTGCCGATTTTAGCGAAGCTGGCTAATAGCCTGGTGAAAGAATCCTTGCGCGCTTACGCCGCGCGTGACGCCGATGCCGCCAAAGCAGTGCGTGATCGCGATGCCGAGCTCGACGTGCAATACACCGGATTATTTCGCGAATTACTGACCTATATGGCAGAAGACCCTAAACAAATTACGCCCTGCACGCACTTATTGTTTATGGCGAAAAATATCGAGCGTATCGGTGACCATGCGACCAATATTGCTGAAAACACTTGGTTCTTGGTGCACGGTGAAACACTGACCGAAGGCCGTGAAAAGCGTGATTTAACCAGCCAATAACATTTCTCCTTGTAAAAGCATCAGAAAAAACCCGCGCAAGCGGGTTTTTTGATTTACGCTCACCCATTGCGAACCCTTTGGCATAGTCTTGGTCTCTTTAGTCTCGAAGTTCATAATTAAAGAATAAGGATGCCCACGATGACTGCACTTGTATGTGATTTAACTGAAGCACGTAAAGGCGATCCCAAAGCCCTGGAACGTGTGCTCAAACAATCGCGACAAGACCTGCGTCGCTTTGCAGAATTTCATTGCGCCATTAATGATGCCGAAGACGCCATTCAAGACTCGCTGTTTATCGTGTCGCGAAAAATTGGCGACCTGCGTAATCTGGAAGTATTTACTTCCTGGTTATTTCGCATTGTTAAGCGTGAGTGTTATCGCTACAAGCGTGCCAAAGCGGCATTGATGCAAGTGCCCATTACCGAAGATATTGAAGGCCCGCATTATCCCGAAAAAAGCGGTATCGCGCGCGATGTTGCGTTGGCCCTGGAATCGCTACCCGTGCATTATCGTGAAATTATTTTGCTGCGTGACCTGGATGGTTTTTCGATCCAGGAAATTATGTGTCAATTGCAATTAAGCAAAGAGGCGTGCAAAGCCCGTTTGCACCGTGCCCGCGCACTGGCACGTGAATACCTCAGCGCGTAAAATTTTAACCCACCCCGAAAGAAGAGAATAATCATGTCAAATAAAACCCTGAAACCTTTTATGTTAGCTACCGGTGCAATTTTGCTTGGCGGCTTGGCTGTTTCGCAATCGGCTTTTGCCGTTAAGCAACTTGGCAACGGCTATCAAGTCACCACGCCTGATGGTGCAAAAGTGGCTGAAGGTAAATGCGGTGAAGGTAAATGTGGCGCCGACAAAATGAAAGCGACCGCAGCTACCGGCACGGCAGCGAAAGCAAAAGTATCCGAAGGTAAATGTGGTGAAGGTAAATGCGGCATGATGAAAGCCGACACAAATAAAGACGGCGTTATCACTAAAGCCGAGCACACCACTCAAGCTAACAGCATGTTTGCTGCCATGGATACCAATAAAGATGGCAAAATCAGCTCCGCCGAAATGAAAGCTCGCCATGAAGGTAAATGCGGCGAAGGCAAGTGCGGCGCTACAAAATAAGTTGTCGATTCATTCATGACTAGCAACGTACTCAATAACCACCATGCAGGTCTGGGCTTGCGGCGAGCTTTATTAAGCTCGCTGCAATCGGCGGATACCGGAGCATTCGATTTTCTGGAATGCGCGCCCGACAACTGGATTGGTGTGGGGGGTCGTTATGGTGAAGCACTGCAAGATTTGAGCAAACGCTATCCACTGGTCTGTCATGGGCTCTCGCTGTCTTTGGGCGGTGTTGAGCCTTTTGATGAAACCTATTTACTAAAGCTGCGGCGGTTTATCGAACAACATAAAGTGCCGATTTTCAGCGAGCATCTTTCCTACTGCGCCGACGACGGTCAGTTGTACGACCTCATGCCGATTCCTTTTACCGAAGAAGCCGTACATCACGTCGCGGCCCGCATTCGCCATGTGCAAGACCGTTTGGGGCAACGCATCGCAGTCGAAAACGTATCGTATTACGCCGCGCCATTTCAGGCGATAGCAGAAATTGATTTTATTAACGCTGTATTAGCAGAAGCTGATTGTGATTTATTACTCGACGTCAATAATATTATTGTCAATAGCATTAATCATTCTTACGACGCAGACAATTTTTTAAAGCAACTGCCGAGTGCACGCATTGCCTATATTCATATTGCCGGCCATTACGATGAAGCCGACGATTTAAAAATTGATACTCACGGCGCGCCGGTTAAACCTGAAGTCTGGTCCTTATTATCCGAAGCCTATCGATTGCATGGCGTCCGCCCTACCCTGCTTGAGCGCGATTTTAATTTTCCGGCCTTCGAGGAATTAATTTCAGAAGTTTCACAGATTCGTGAACACCAGACTTTACATAAATTCGATTCGGTGCAACATGCAAGCGCCTGAGCAATTGCGGCAACAGCAGTTTGCATTGTCAAAGTATATTCGCGATCCCGATAAAAATTTACCGCCGCCGAATATTGAAGATCGCCGTCTGGCTATTTATCGCGATCTGTTTTACAACAATATAGAAGGCCTGCTGGCCGGTAATTTCCCGGTGATCCGTGAAATACTCGATGATAAAACCTGGCATGAATTAGTCCGCGCGTTTTATCGAGAGCACCTCTGCCAAACTCATTTATTCCCGGAAGTGCCGCGCGAATTTATTCGTTTTCTGGAAACCCGTATCGATAAAGGCAAGCAAGATCCGGCCTGGCTAATGGAACTGGCGCATTACGAATGGGTTGAACTGGCATTGGACTTGGCCGAGAACGATGATTCTGAAAACGACATTATTGTTCAACAGGAAAATATTCTCGATACCGCTTTTAGCCTGTCGCCGTTATCCTGGCCACTTGGTTATCAATGGCCGGTGCATCGATTAAGCCCGGCTTATCTTCCTGAAGAAATACCCGACGCACCCAGCTTTTTATTGGTGCGTCGCGATCAGAACTACAAAGTACATTTCGACGAAATTAGTGCATTGATCTTTCGTTTATTGCAATTAATTAGTGATGCGCCCGATTCAACGGCAAGACAACAACTCACCGCTCTTGCCGAAGAAGCCAATGCCGACGATCTCAATTCATTTATTGATTTGGGTCTGGGCTTGTACGAAAATTTAATTGCACAGCGAACCCTTCGCACCACTGCCTGACTCTTTCCTGGTAAGACTTTATCGAATGCAAACATGCGTTCATTACCTGGAAAAATCATGTTCAAGAAAATTATCGATTTGTATGCAGCGACCACTGCTCGATTGCAGGGCGTTGGAGAGTGGCTCGCACCGTTGGGTTTGCGCCTATTGCTGGCTTGGGAATTCTGGGAGTCGGGCATTGAAAAATATCGCGGCGAAAACTGGTTCGCCGATATTCAAGCGAACTTTCCATTTCCATTCAATCATGTGCCGACGGATATCAGCTGGGGCATGGCAACCTGGTTTGAATTGATTGGTGGCGTAGCATTGCTGCTTGGACTGGGAACCCGTTTTTTTGCTTTTAGTTTATTTGTGCTGACCATTGTTGCGACCTCCGCCGTACATTGGCCAATGGACTGGAATAGCTTCAAGGATTTATTGATGGGCTATGCGATTTCAGATAATGGCTTTGGCAATTTCAAACTGCCCTTATTATTTATGGCGATGCTATTACCCTTGATTTTTCGAGGCCCCGGAAAATTCAGCCTCGATGCAATTATTAGCGCTTTGCTTCATTCGGATGAGCGAGAAAATATTCTGGATTTACGAGCATGGAGTTTGGGCTTGTTGGTTATTGCAGCGCCCTT
>JAYSXB010000339.1:0-6355 GCA_043717775.1 Arenimonas sp. | reverse complement strand
ACACTGACTACAGATAATAAGCTGGAATTATGACAAATGGCGGGCAAATGAGGCTTGGCCTTGAAACTCAGCCCATGCCGCCCCCATAAAGTCTGAAGCTAAAACATCACCCTTCAGTCATGTTTACGCGTTAAAATTAGCACTCGGCAGGGTGGAGTGCTAACAAAGTCCTAAAATGCCATCTAACTATTTGTTTTTATTGACCTAAGAGGAAGCTATGAATATTAAACCGCTATTTGATCGCGTCGTTATTAAGCGTATGGAAGAAGAAAAACTGTCCGCTGGCGGCATCGTCATCCCCGATTCGGCCACCGAAAAACCAATTAAAGGCGAAGTGATTGCTGTGGGTGAAGGCAAAGCCTTGGACAACGGCAGTACCCGTGCGCCTAAAGTCAAAGTCGGCGACAAAGTATTGTTTGGCAAATATGCCGGTACCGAAGTGAAGCTCGATGGCGAAGATTTTTTGATCACCAAAGAAGACGATATTTTCGCTATTTTGGGTTGATGCATCGGGTGCGTTTCGCGCGCCAATGAACCTAATTCAATTTTCGAACGGTGCGCGGCACGCGCACCACACAATAATTTATTTTTTTGAGGTATTACATCATGTCAGCTAAAGATATTCGTTTTGGTGAAGACGCACGTTCACGCATGGTCAAAGGCGTCAACATTCTCGCCAATGCAGTGAAAGCAACTCTCGGTCCTAAAGGCCGTAATGTTGTTCTGGAAAAAAGTTTCGGCGCACCAACCATCACCAAAGATGGCGTTTCGGTAGCGAAAGAAATTGAACTCGCCGACAAGTTTGAAAACATGGGCGCACAAATGTTGAAAGAAGTGGCTTCAAAAACTTCCGACAACGCCGGTGACGGCACCACCACCGCTACCGTTCTGGCACAAGCCATGATTCGTGAAGGCATGAAAGCCGTTGCTGCCGGTATGAACCCGATGGACCTGAAACGCGGTATGGATAAAGCCGTTATCGCCGCCACTGAAGAACTGAAAAAAATCAGCAAGCCTTGCGCCACCAGCAAAGAAATTGCGCAAGTCGGCGCCATCTCGGCCAACTCCGACCATGACATCGGCGAACTGATTGCCAAGGCCATGGACAAAGTCGGTAAAGAAGGCGTGATCACTGTTGAAGACGGTTCCGGTCTGGAAAACGAACTCGACATCGTCGAAGGCATGCAGTTTGATCGCGGTTATTTATCGCCTTACTTCATCAACAACCAACAAAGCATGGCGGCCGATTTAGACGACCCGTTCATTTTGTTGCACGACAAAAAAATCTCGAACGTTCGCGAATTATTGCCAGTACTGGAAGCCGTTGCGAAAGCCGGTAAGCCTTTATTGATCGTTGCCGAAGAAGTGGAAGGCGAAGCCCTTGCTACTTTGGTCGTCAACACCATTCGTGGCATCGTAAAAGTTTGCGCAGTGAAAGCTCCTGGTTTCGGTGATCGCCGTAAAGCGATGCTTGAAGACATGGCCATTCTGACTGGTGGTACCGTGATTTCCGAAGAAGTGGGTTTGTCTTTGGACAAAGCGACCATTAAAGATCTCGGCCGCGCCAAGAAAATTCAAGTGTCGAAAGAAAACACCACCATTATTGATGGCGCCGGTGTTGCTGAAGGCATTCAAGCTCGCATCAAACAAATCAAGGCACAAATCGAAGAAACTTCTTCCGATTACGACAAAGAAAAACTGCAAGAACGCGTTGCCAAATTGGCCGGCGGCGTTGCAGTGATCAAAGTCGGTGCTGCGACCGAAGTCGAAATGAAAGAAAAGAAAGCCCGCGTTGAAGATGCATTGCACGCAACCCGTGCAGCGGTCGAAGAAGGTATCGTTCCTGGCGGCGGCGTTGCACTGATTCGTGCATTGACTGCGATGGGTAAATTGAAAGGCATCAATGACGATCAAAACGTCGGCATCACTATCGCCATGCGTGCGATGGAAGCCCCGTTGCGCGAAATCGTTGCCAACTGCGGCGAAGAGCCATCAGTCGTGTTGAACAACGTAAAAGCCGGTGACGGTAATTACGGCTACAACGCAGCGACCAGCGAATATGGCGACATGGTAGCGATGGGTATTCTGGATCCAACCAAAGTGACACGTACCGCCTTGCAAAATGCAGCATCGATCGCCGGCTTGATGATCACCACCGAATGCATGGTGGCAGAAGCACCGAAGAAAGAAGAGTCACATGGCGGCGGCGGACACGGCGGCGGCATGGGTGGAATGGGCGGTATGGATTTTTAATCCAAACGCTTTTCCCTCTCCCTTTGGGATCCCGAAGGGAGTGGCTTCATCAGAGGGTGCCGCGAAGCCGGCGGGAGAGGGTACTAACTCGCCGGATATTCAAAAGCAAAAAAAAACCCCGCTTCGGCGGGGTTTTTTATTGAGTAATTAAAGTAATTTCAAATACTGGCTAGCTGTTCACATTATGTAACTTGCTGGCCCCCCACTTTGTCGTTACCGTAGCCTTATCTTTAGTTAGGATGCTCATGAGCCTTGGCGCACCCTTACGACTACAACAGGAAGTAGCAGATACCTATCGGCTCGCTTTGATAGGCGGTTATTTTTATTTGGCAGCTTGGCTGGTTGTTGCTATCTATGGTCAGGCTTTTAAACACAGTCCACTAATTTCCTGGTGCCTGACCTTAGTGTTTTTGGGGCTCGCCATTGTTCGTCGTCTGCATAAGCCACCACAAGAAAACTATGATGCATCCAATTGCGATCGCTGGTTGAGGTGGCATTGGAGCATTGTATTAAGCACCACTACACTTTTCGGTGCAGTGTTTGTTTGGGCTCTGGTCGACGAAAGATTGGCGGCCAGTCATACCGCTGTTTTACTTTCGACCATGGGGCTTGCTGTTGCCGTTGCGCATGCTTTTAGTATGCGATTGCTATTCGCATTGTCATGCGTAGCGGTCATGTATTTGCCAGGCTTGGTTGTTTTATGGCTAATACCGAAAGACCCCGCCAGTGCATGGGTGATGACGATATATTTATTATATGTCGTTGCAACATTATGGCGGAGTCATCAGGAATACCAGCAACGTCTGGATATCGACCAGCAATTGCGTGAGCAAAGCGATTTGTTTGAGCAACAGGGTCGTATCGATGCCTTGACCGAACTCGCGAACCGGCGCTTTTTTACCGAATCATTAATGCAAATGTCGCAGAATGCGAAAACTATCCAGGGCGATTTGGTTTTGATGGTGCTCGACCTGGATCACTTCAAAAATATCAATGATCAATATGGGCATGCAGTCGGTGATTCATGTCTTGCACAATTTGCGTCACGCTTGAAAGCAAGCTTTGGCAAAGAGGGAGAGCGCGCGGCCAGATTGGGTGGCGAAGAGTTTGGTGTGTTGTTGCAAGCCCATACACTCGACATTGCGATGATGCGCGCCGAAAATTTTCGTGCCATGTGTGTCAGCGAGCCAATTCAAGTGGGCGATATCATTATGCCGATCACGGTCAGTGTTGGTGTAGCCGTTTTTGACCGCGAAAACCATCGTGATGGCGATGGCTTGTATCGCGCAGCCGATAGCGCAGTGTATCGAGCAAAAAATGAAGGTCGTAATCGTGTGTGTAGCCATCAGCCGGCGGCGGCGTAACAATAATTAGATTCGTGATAGCGGTATAAGTCGCCCCCAAGGGGCCTCCTACGTATCGGTGTTTTCATCTTGCAAGGCTTATTCACCATTCAACGTGCGGTAAGTATTTCGACCTGACGCTTTCGCGGCATAGAGTGCCTGGTCGGCAAGGTGCAGCAATGCTTCTGATGTTGGAATCGTTGCACAGTAGGCAACACCAATGCTGGCGCTTACCTGAAGCGATTGTTCTTCAATGCGCATTGGCTCCTGCATTGCGGCCAAGAGTTTTTTCGCAATGGTTTCGCCGCTGTCTCGTTCAGGGCTTTGAATCAGTATTACAAATTCATCTCCACCCAGTCTTGCCACCAGATCATCTTGGCGAACACAGGCGCTTAATCGTTCGACGAATATTTTTATGACTTGGTCGCCGATAGCATGTCCGTATTGGTCATTGATAGACTTGAAATGGTCGATGTCTAAATAAAGCAGGGCAATAGCTTCATGATGCCGTTTACTGTGGGCCAGCATGGCAGACAGGCGCTCTTCAAAATGGCGGCGATTGGCAACTCCGGTCAGGCTGTCGATTCGCGCCAGCTTGTCGAGCCTTGCCTCGGCATCTTTTTGAGGAGTGATATCAAACGTCAGTGCGTAAAAACCATTCACTGCCCCGTTAGAGTCCAGATCAGGCACGTAATACGATTGATAATGAAATTGCCGCTCACCGATCATGCTTGAACCTTCGAAATTATCGGCGTTCCCTTCCAGAACCTTATGAACGTGTGGTTCGATGTCTGCATAAACTTTTTCACCTCTTACCTCGCGCATGGTACGGCCTATTAAGTCTTTAGGATCGATGCCAAATATGCGAGTGAAGTACCCGTTTGCAAACAGATAGCGTTGATTCTTGTCCAGGTGGGCAATGAGGGCGGGAGTATTGTCGGTAATGGCCCGCATACGATTTTCGCTTGCCCGATATCGTAATTCACTCTCCTGCACTTGTGCGACAAGCAGCTTTAGCTGCGCGCTGGCGCGCCGCTGGTTGATTGAAAAGATGATCATCGCGACCAAAAAGAGCAGCATGAAGATGGCTGCGACAGAAATAAAGCGCCGTTGTGCATTGGCCGAAGCTTCGCGTTCTGCAATCAAGGCATTAGTGGTTTCCAGTTCTTTCAACTCGAAATTCTGTTGCGCATACTTCAGACGATTACCAAAATCATCCGCAGCCAGCTTGCGATCAGTTTCTCCCAATAGTGCTTCCAATTCGATCAGACGTGCAGTGAGCTGATCCATTTCAGCCTGTGGTCGATTATGTCCAAGCATGCTTTTAACCAGCACTCGAAGAACTCTGCGTTCGTCCTGGAATTGGCCAAGCTCATTGAAGGATTTCACCGCCAATCGCAATTCGGTTTCGGCGAGTTCGTCTTGTTTTTTATCAATATCGATAAGCCCGAGAACTTCATGCCCCAGCCCTTTTAGCTGCGAATTGCTTAATTGATCAGCGAGAGCAAGTATTGCCCGGCCGTTTTCCCGCTGCATGTCCTCGTCGCCATTTGATCGAGCGCTACGTGCCACTTCCAAATAAAGCTCGGCGTTTAACTTTGGGTCTTTCATCTTCTCCGAAAGGGCAATTGCCTGCTTAAGAATGCTCTCGGCCTTATTGCTTTCTCCAATATGTGCCAAACCGCGCGCCTGATTTCTCATCAGGCGCACCCGGATGGCAAGTGATGGCAGGTCTGCTAGTTCTTTCAAGCCGCGCTCGGCATAGACGACTGCCTGGGAGTTTTCCCCGAGCGTATTGCTCAAAGAAGAATAGGCGAGGAAAACATCGGCACTCAATTCAGGAAAGGGATGCAGTTTCAAAAGACGTTCGGCTTCCCCAAGTAAATCTTCACTGGGTTTAAAATCCTGCAGGGCAATACGCGCGCGAGCATCGGCTATCAGGCCTCGGACTTGCAATTCGGGCAAGCCTGCCAAAGTGGCAGCCTTGCGAGCTTTGATTCCCGCAAGGCTTTGGCAGGGCCAGTCGGCAATCACCCGGCAGGCGTTAGACTGCGCCAAATACAATAAGCCCAGTTCTTTGTAATTTTTTGATGCTTCTGCTTTTTTAATCAGGCTCGGTAGTTGCTTGAGCACACCTTCTGGATCCACCAATGCACGTGTTTCGAGCGGATGGCGGTCTATCTGGGATTGAGTAGGCTCAGCTTGCCTAGCATCGACAGAAGCAGCGCTCATTGCCAGCACTGCCATCACCATCAACTTTAGTAATCGTTTGATCAGAGGTGACATATTCCTACCAACCTTTCAAACGTGAGAATGGCTTGAATTAATCATAGCGCAATTTGCCGGTTCCATTTGCAAAGCCGTAGGGTGGGCATTGCCCACCAAGAGGATAACTATTCGCAAGAAAAGGTGGGCGGTGCCCACCCTACGATTGGTGTACATCATCAATGATGCTGATGATGTCCGTGATCGTGCTGCTCATGTTTATTGGCGTCACAAGGCTTGCTTGTGCATGCGGTGGTTTCCATCTGCAAAGTCAGGTGATGTATATCGAAACCGTCTTTTAATATTTCGGCAATGGTTTGTCTTAGGGCCTGCAAATCTTTTAGGTTCTCATCGGCCACTATGTGAGCTGTCATCGTCGGCGACTTGCTCGCCAGTGACCAGATATGCAAATCATGCACGTCGATGACGCCGGGTGTATTGAGCAATAGTTCGCGAACTTCGGACAAGACAATATTGTCCGGCACACCTTCGAG
>JAYSXB010000338.1:0-16484 GCA_043717775.1 Arenimonas sp. | reverse complement strand
TTAAATGTTCTTGCAGTAATTTTTGTACGCGCGGTAAATCATCGGGATGTAGCGAGTTGGTACGCCAATCGTCGGTGCTCATCGATTCAGAAGCACCTTGGCCGAGCAATTGGTTGGCACCTAGGCGGTAAAGGCTATTTTCAGGAATATTCCAATCCCAGAATTCATCGCCCGAGCCCCAAAGTGCCAGATTTAAGCGGGCTTCGCGTTCACTGATTTCTTCGAGCAATGCCGCTTCTTGTGTGACCCGGCGACGCCAAATACGCCAGAGCAGCAGGCCTAAAAAAAGCGCAGTGACAATTAATGCTATCTGAGGGGCGGCGTTAGCGGCGCTGTAGCTATTTGCGGCGCCAGCGTGGGCATGATCTGGTGCTAAAAAAATACCCAACATACCCGTCAAAAAGAAGCGGCGGGCCAAAAAAATCGCTGGTGTATCGCTCAATCGCACCGATCAGCCCCCTTTATGTATGTTTCCCCGACCCGCAGTGTAGTGGGCGAAGGCACAATGTAACAAGACGTTTCTCCCGCTTGCTAGAATACAGGTCTGCTTTTAGTTGGGGTTTTCATGAATCAGCCGGTACTTCCCTTATATGCCACCTTGGCGCAATCGCCACTCATGAATACGCTCGGGGTTGAAGCGCCCGAATTGCATGGCAGTTTGTGTGGCTATCTTTGTGGTGGCGGGCAGGCGAACGCAGAAAACTGGCTCAGCTTGGTGTTAAGCGACGATGCAATTCATGAAGTCGAGCCGGGCACCGATCTGGCGCAATTATATGCCGCTACCTGTGTTGGTTTGGCTTCGGAAGAGTTTGAATTTGATTTATTATTGCCCGATAGCGACGCGCCCGTCGCCGAGCGTGGCGACGCTTTATTATCGTGGTGTCGTGGCTTTTTAGGCGGCGTTGGTTTGTCTGGTGCCGACATGAAAAAAATGTCGGAAGAAACCCAGGATGCTTTAAGCGATTTAGGCCGTATTGCCGCCAGTGATCTGAGCTACGAAGATGCCGATAGCGATGAAGAAGCTTTTGAAGAAGTCTCCGAATTTGTTCGTGTTGCCGCCATGCTGGTGCATAGTGATTGTGTATTGGGTCCACGCCATCGCAGAAAATTAAACTAGTCCAAAATCATGATCTCTCAGAAAGAATTCGTTAAGCGTCGCAAACTATTAATGCGAATGGCATCGGAAGACGCCATCATTATTTTGCCGTCGGCACCGGAACGCATTCGCAGCAACGACACCCATTATCCGTATCGACAGGATTCTGATTTTTGGTATTTAAGCGGCTTCGCCGAACCCGAAGCGGTGTTGGTCATGGTGCCCGGCCGCAAGCATGGCGAAAACCTATTATTTTGTCGCGAACGAAACTATGAGCGCGAAACTTGGGACGGCCCGCGGCTTGGCCCGGAAGCTTCGGTTGAAACTCTGGGCATGGACGATGCGTATTCAATCGATGATCTTGATGATATTTTGCCGGGCTTGCTCGAGGGCCGACGCCGGGTGTATTACCATTTCGGTCGCGACAAAGAATTTGATTTGAAATTGATCGGCTGGCTGAATCGCACCCGCGCGCAAATGCGAATGGGTTCGGAGCCGCCGCATGAATTTCTTGAGCTGGGCCATTTACTGCATGAATGTCGTTTGTTCAAAAGCAAGGATGAAATCAAATTAATGCAGCGCTCGGCCGATATTGCCGCCGAAGCGCAAATCGCCGCGATGCGCGCGACCAAACCTGGTTTGCATGAATACGAAATTGAAGCGGCATTGCAATATTGCTACAAGAAAAATAATGCGGCTGCATCGTACGAACCGATTGTTGGAAGCGGTGCCAATGGCTGCGTGCTGCATTATCGTGCGAACAATGCCCGCTTAAAAGACGGCGATTTATTATTATGCGACGCCGGTGCCGAGTACGGCTATTACGCATCCGACATTACCCGCACGTGGCCGGTGAACGGTCGTTATTCAAAAGAACAACGGGCCTTGTATCAAATCGTGTTGGATGCTCAAGCCGCTGCCTTATCGAAAGCCGCTGTTGGCCAAGCCTGGATCGCCGGGCACGATGCTGCCGTCGAAGTGATTACCGACGGTTTATTGTCATTAGGTTTGTTGAAAGGCAGCTTGAAACAAAATCTGGCATCCGGCGATTACAAAAAATTCTATATGCATAAAACCGGACATTGGCTGGGCCTGGATGTGCACGATGTTGGCGAATATAAAATTGCCGGTGATTTCCGCGAGCTTGAAGCTGGCATGGTATTTACCATCGAGCCGGGCGTGTATATCGCACCCGGCACCAAAGGCGTACCGGAAAAATATCAAGGCATTGGTATTCGTATTGAAGACGATGTCTTGATCACCAGTAAAGGCCATCAAGTGTTGAGTGATAAAGTACCGAAGGCGATTGATGCGGTTGAAGCGTTGCTGGCGAGTGCATAGGTCGGGCCCCTACCCGACATAAACTCTGCATTATCGCGAAACCGATACGTAGGAGGCCCCTCGGGGGCGACGTAGAGCTACCAATTTTCATCAGTTTATAGGACGTCGCCCGCAAGCGGGCTCCTACGAAAACAATCTGGACCTTTGATAAACAGTTGCCTTAATGGTGACACTTCGTGATGATACTTCAAGCCAAGGTCCGACTACCTACGACTTGCGAATAAACTTTATCGCAGAGTTATCGCGAGCAGAGCTCGCTCCTACAGGAATCACATATCAATTTTTTTTAATTCAAATCCAAGCGATTGATAATGTTTCCAGCGCGCGCGGAGAGGTTCGCGTGATGATGAATCCGCGGGTACCACTTCTAAAATTCGTTCGACGTTTCCGACAACGGGTTCATTGCGTAAATTCAGCACCAATGCACGCATCGGGGCATCGGTTTCCGGTGCGACGATCAATACCGGTGTAATGTCATCGTCTTCATCATGCCCGGCAATTTGATGCGGGATGTAAGCGTCGGGATCAAACTCCCACAACAAATCGTCCAGCACTTCTGCCTGTGTTGTCGAGTTCACTAAAATTAGCAAACTCTGGCCGCTGTCATGGGCTTTACGCGCCAGTTCACAAACCAGCAATAGTGGTTTCTCGATAAAACGGGGTTTTGCGATGAGGTAGAAGTCGGCGCGCATTGGGGTTCTTCGAGTGATATCCGGCGTATTCGTACCCTCTCCCTAACCCTCTGATGAAAATACTCCCTACGGGATCCCGTGGGGAGAGGGGCGCAGGGTTTTAGAATACGACAAGATTAGGCTTTTGCTTGATTGAGCAACCACTGCGTCAACAAGCCAACCGGACGGCCATTGGCCATGCCTTTACGGCCTTCTTCCCAAGACGTTCCGGCAATATCCAAATGCGCCCAGCGTTGGCCTTCTGTGAAGCGTGCAAGGAAGCAGCCAGCGGTAATTGCACCAGCCCCTTTTCCGCCAATGTTGTAAACGTCGGCGAATGCGGAATCAATGAGGGTTTGGTATTCGTCCCACAAAGGTAAGCGCCATGCGCGGTCGAATACTTGTTCGCCGGCTTGGAACAGTTCATCGGCCAGGTCGTCATGTTTACTCATCAAGCCGGTTGCGTATTTACCGAGTGCGACGACACAAGCGCCGGTCAGTGTTGCCACATCGACGGTGGCCTGTGGCTCAAAGCGTTGTACGTAAGTGAGTGCATCGCACAACACCAAACGGCCTTCGGCATCGGTATTGCCGACTTCAATCGTTTTGCCGCTCATCGAGGTGAGCACATCGCTTGGACGATACGCATCGGCATCAGGCATGTTTTCAACAGCGGCGACGACCATGACTAAATTCAAGGGCAATTTCATCAGCGCGGCGCTTAAAAAAGTGCCGATTACCGTACCTGCGCCGAGCATGTCGTATTTCATTTCTTCGATGCCTCCAGCGGTTTTTAAATTGATGCCGCCGGTATCAAACGTAATGCCTTTGCCTACCAGCGCATAAGGTTTTGCTTCGCCGCCACCATTCCATTTCAAAACAATTAGTTTGGGTGCATTGGCCGAACCGCGTGCAACCGCGAGCAAGGAACCCATGCCGAGTTTTTCCATGTCAGCGCGTTCTAGTACTTCACAGGTCACGCCTTCATGTTCGGCGGCAATTTTGCGAGCTTGTTGCGCAAGATATTCGGGGTTGCAAATATTCGGCGGCAAATTACCGAGTTCGCGCGTAAGCTGCACGCCGGTCGCAATGGCAATACCGTTAGCGAGTGCCTTGGCCTGCGCGGCATCGGCTTGCAGGCTGACATGCTGCAAGGTAACTTCGGCTTTTTTGCTGCGGGTAGCGGTGTATTCGTAAGCGGCATGATCGGCCGCGATAACGGCTTGGCGCATGGCCCAATCGGCATCGCGCGCTTTAACGACAAGCTCGCTCAAGGTGATCAATATTTTTTTCGCTGGGCCAATACGCAAAGCACGCACGGCATCGGCAATGGCTTTGATGTATTGCGGCACCGCAAATTTAGCCGCTTCGCCTAAGCCTACGACCAAAACGCGCGGTGCTTTAACGCCGGCAATGTCATGCAAAAAGCTGGTGCGGCCGGTTTTGCCGGAGACATCGCCGCGATCTAATAAGGCAGTTAAGCGGCCGCCGCTGGCTTCATCGAGTGCTTTGGCGCTTGGGCTCAGGCTTTTATCGGCATAAACACCCACCACTAAACAATCGGTTTCGGTTTGAAGAGGGTTTTGGCTATTTATCTGAAATTCGAGGGCCATGGATGTTTTTCCGTACAATAGGGGGATTATTGAGATGGGCCCCGTGGGCCCTGCTTGCAAGCCCTTAAGTTTAAACTAAAACCAATGCCTCTAATTGAACGATATCTCTGGCGTGAATTTGCATCGACCTTCGCTGCGGTGGTCATCATTCTTTTGCTTGTCAGCATGGGCGCGCTATTTGCCGACCTAGTGCAGGAAATTGCCCGTGGCCGGGTGCCTGCCAGCTTATTATTATCTCAATTGGGTCTGCGAACCCTGCGCTGGTTGCCTTTGGTGCTGCCGCTGGCTTTATTTCTTGGCTTATTGCTCTCAATTGGGCGCTTGTATGCTGATAGTGAAATGGCAGTGCTATTTTCGGTGGGTATTGGTCCAAAAACACTGTGGCGACCAATTTCACGTTTGCTCTGGCCGGTACTAATTTTTATTGCCTGTTGTTCACTTTGGTGGGGGCCGTGGGCATCCAACAAAGCCAAAGAAATGATTGATGTCGCTAATCGGTCTTTCCTGATCGCAGGATTAGAAGCCGGTCGTTTTGTCGAATTGCCGGGGCGCGGCGGCATTCTATATGTCGGTGAACTCGCAACAGACGGTACTAAATTCGGAAAAATGTTCGGCTTGACCGAACGCGATGGGCGTTTCGACGTGATTACGGCAAAAGCTGGCAATCTGGAGTTGGAAGGCGACAGCCAGCGGATACTTCGCTTACATGAAGGTTATCGTGTGGAAGGTAGTTATGACAAAAAAGACTACCGCATGATGCATTTTGAGAAAAATGAAATTCGGGTTCCCGATCGAGAGCAACAGCAAAATAATTCGGTTGAAATTCGCAGCAGCCTGTCTTTATTCAATGATAAAAACCCGCTGGCGCAGGCAGAATTGCATTGGCGTTTTGCGATGCCGATTTTTACTCTAATTTTGGCCATTCTGGCTCTGCCATTGGCACGCAGTGAGCCAAGACAGGCGCATTACGGACGCTTGATTTTAGCATTCCTCAGTTACTTGGTTGGAATGAATTTAATGTTGATAGGTGCCAAATATATTGGAAGTAGTGCAATACCCGCTTGGCTTGGTTTGTGGTGGTTGCATTTGCCTATGTTGGGTTTGGCCATGTGGATGTTTTCGCGCGATGGCAAATTGGCTTCATCATCAAAAAGATCACAAGCATGAATGCATTGGGTCTGATCGATCGCTACCTGGCGCGTAATATATTGGTATCAACACTCGCGGTCTGGGCCGTGCTGCTGGGGTTTGACGTCATCGGTGCTTTTGCCAATGAATTGAGCTCGGTTGGGAAGGGTAACTACACCATCAGCCACGCTGCGCTATATATATTTTTCACTATTCCTCGTCGCTTATATGTGCTGTTTCCTTACGTAGCTGTTATTGGCTGTTTGCTGGGCTTGGGCCGTTTGGCCTCCGGTTCAGAGCTAACGGCGATGCGGGCCGTTGGGATTTCAAAATTACGTATCGGCTTGGGCGCGCTGATTGCATTAGGTTTGCTAACCGCATTGATGATGCTCAATATGGAAAAAGTAGCGCCAGCCAGTGAACAACACGGTGAAAGTATTCTTAATGAAGCTAAATCCAATAAAGTCATCATGGCGCGTTACTCGGGCATGTGGGCACGCGAAGGAAAAATATTTCTAAACGCTCACAGCGGTGGCGAAAAGATGCTTAATAACGCGCTTACGGTCGAGTTGCAGGGCGTGCGTTTATTTGAAATAAATGACGACGGTAGATTGATTAGTTTGACGACAGCAAAAACTGCCTTGAGATTAGAAAAAGGTTGGCAACTAAGCTCGGTAGAGCGTACCGATTTCAAACAGAACGAAGCGATTATTACGAAGCTGTCACAATGGTTTTGGGCGAGTGGTTTGGATAGAAAAGCTTTGGAGTCCGCACTTTTTCGTGGCGGCTTTGTAAGTACCAAGGAATTGCTCAACAACATTACTTATTTGCAACGCAACCAATTGGACGCTGATAGATTTATAAGCACCTATTGGGAGCGATGGTTTTATCCGATCAACGTGTTTGCGCTTTGCTTAGCTACCTTGCCGTTTGCCTTTTCTTCTCTACGCTCGGGCGGATTTGGTAAGCGCTTATTCTTTGGGATTGTGATCGGCATTAGCTTTCTGATCATGCAGCGTTTATTTGTCGATTTAGCCAGCGTCTATCGTTTTGATGTACGCATAGCATTGGCGTTGCCACCAATTATGTTGATTGGCCTGAGTGTTTTTCTTTTCCGGCGCTTGCGCTAGCTTCTTTACGTACCATCAAGGTGCCACTGGCAATATCATGCAAGCCGCGTTTTTGGGCATCAAATAAACACCATAGCAATACCAGACCGCCGCTAAGTGAAGCAATGGCATAACGCAAAAAAAGCATTTTCAAACTCGCGTTTTTGCCTTCCGTATTTAACACCATTAAACGCCAGGGCCGCATGCCCATGGTTTGTCCACCGTGACGCCATGAGATAATGCAGTAACACGCAACTACGCACCAATACACCAATATCGTGACAAACGCCCAGATTGTTCCTGGCGTTGCCGGTTTGCCGCCATGTAGCGCGAGCAAAACAATGCTGCTAACGAAAAGTAATGCCGCGCAGGGCAGCGCATCATAAATTATGGCCAATAGTCGCCAGCCCAGATGTGCCGGATAAGCTGAGTTGCGTTGTGTGGATGTTGTATTGGATTTCATTTGTATAGCATAACGAGGTTTATCGTTTTGTAGGAGCGTCCTTTAGGCGCGACATATCTGGCGGGGTTTTTCGGGCCTAAAAGGCCCTCCTACAAAACACGAATGGCCCTACACACGTAAAATTATGATTACTATTCACCGTGAAAAATAAATCCAGCACTATTACCGACCGCCGAATGCAGGCGCAGGCATTGCCACCTGTCGCAGAGTCGGAAGCCGTGCTTATAGAACAATTTTTAGAGCGGAGCTGGGCCGAAAATGGTTTAAGCAAAGCCACGCAAGCAAGCTACCGTAATGATTTAGAAGGCTTGTCGCGTTGGTTACAGACGCGTTCGGTTTATTTGTTGAAAGTAAAACGTCAGGACCTATTTAATTATCTTTCCGAACGCAGCGGGCAAAATTATGCCGCGCGCAGCAATGCGCGTTTGTTATCGGCATTGCGGTCTTTTTATGCTCAGCAGCTGCGCTTCGGAGTTATCAATGAAGACCCGACGGCTTTGCTCGAATTGCCAAAATTAAGCAAAGGCCTGCCCAAGGCCTTATCTGAAAGCGATATCGAAGCGCTTTTAAACGGCCCGGATGTGAGCACCGATCTTGGTTTGCGTAATCGCGCCATGATCGAATTAATGTATGCCACCGGTTTGCGGGTGAGTGAGTTGGTGAATTTGCCAAGTACCGCGATTAATCTGCGACAAGGTGTATTGCGGGTTATGGGCAAGGGCAGCAAAGAGCGTCTAGTGCCGATGGGTGAAGAGGCTCAGCATTGGCTGGAGCGCTACTTACAACAAGCAAGGCCGGTGTTTTGCCAGAAAAAAAATCAGGCATTATTATTTCTAAATATCGGTGCCGAACCAGTAACACGACAGCAATTTTGGAGTTTGATAAAAAAAATGGCAGTGCAGGTCGGCATTGATAGCGGCAAGGTTAGCCCACACGGCTTGCGCCACAGCTTTGCTACGCATCTACTCAACCATGGCGCCGATTTGCGGGCCTTGCAAATGCTGTTGGGCCATAGCTCATTATCAACCACGCAAATCTACACCTTGGTGGCCAAAGAAGGCTTGAAGCGCTTGCACCAAGCCCATCATCCGCGAGCATGAGTGGTATTGAAATATCGTGGGAGCGCCCGTCAGGCGTGAATGCATCAGATAGTCGTACTCATGAAATATACGGTCTTCCCCGCATAGGCGCGGATATAGCGCCATTGCTCGATGAAGCCGCTGGGTCCCCGATTAGAGTATTCGGGGACGACAATTTTTTTAATTTTTAATTTTTAACTTTTGAATTGTAATCGGCTATTGGACAAACTATTCGCGCCTGACGGGCGCTCCCACGGAAATGAGCTTATGCTGGAGAGCTTTTCTTTGAAAACGGTATCACTATCATTATTGGTCGCCTGTTCACATCCGGCAAACACCATAATGGGCGTTTCATGGCAAAATGCCTGAACTACCTGCTTGCATGCGGGTCAACTTCTAGATTCTTTCAAGGTCTCCAGACAATGCGCCTAGTTCGTACATCTTTGTTTCTTTTTTTTGCATTCACGATGTCTGTCGCTACGGCGCAACCACGGCTCAATAAACCTGCACCACCGATTGCCGGTGCAAATGATTCGGCAATCCGTTTGGCGATAGAAAAAGCCATGCCCGACGCACAAATTGACAGCATCAAGGCATCGCCGATCCCCGGCTATCGTGAAGTCGCCATGGGTGCTCGTGTTGTTTACGTTTCAGCCGATGGTCGTTACTTGATACAAGGCAGCTTGTTTGACTTAAGCACCCGTACCAGCTTGACGGAAAGCAGCCTAACAGTGATTCGGAAAGGTATTTTGGCGAAGGTCGGTGTTGATCGCCGTATTATTTTTTCGCCACCCAATCCCAAGCATCGCGTCACCGTATTTACCGATATCGATTGTGGTTACTGCCGCAAAATGCATTCGCAAATTGCCGATTACAACAAGCTTGGCATCAGTGTGGAATATCTGTTTTATCCACGCGCAGGCATGGACTCCGAGGCCGCAACAAAAGCGATTAGTGTCTGGTGTTCGGCCGATCGCCGTAAAGCCTTGACCGATGCAAAAAATGACAAGCCACTGGCGAAAAAAACCTGCGCCAATCCGATTGCTGCGGATTACGCACTCGGCCAAAAAATCGGTTTTGATGGTACGCCCGCCGTCTATTCGGCGGATGGCTCGCAAATTGGCGGTTATCTAGCGCCCGCGCAAATGCTCGCCACCTTGGACAAATTAGCGAAAACTGCCGCTAAGTAAGGCTTTGTTGCAGCACAATAGTTGAGTAATCGGGCGATTCTTGAATCGCCCCTACTGGGCCAATAATCCCCAGCCTGTTAGAATGGCAGCCCCGAATATACGGATTTTTTGGACATGATCGTCCTTGAGGGCTTAGCCGCTCTGTCGCCATTTCGTCGCGACCGTCTTGAAACACGTTTACGCCAGTTAGCCCCCAGCATTCGCATCCAAGGCGCTTGGCATATTTATTTTCTGGAACCCGATATTGGCCAAGCGCTCGATAGCGCTGCCATTGGCCGGATCCTGGAAGGCTGCCCCGCTACTGAAGCATTGCAGAACGATGCCCAAAGCGTTTTTGTTACACCGCGCTTGGGAACGCTCTCGCCCTGGGCCAGTAAAGCCACTGAAATTCTGCGCGGTGCCGGTCACCCCGTAAAACGCGTCGAGCGGGGTCTGCGTTTGGATATCAGCGGTATGCCGCAAACGTCCGATGAAAGTTTCGATAAAGTACAGCGCGCCCTGTTTGATCCTATGACGCAATCTTTGCTGTCATCTCGCGAAAAAGCAGCGCAACTATTCACCCATTTGCCCGCTGGTAAATTGCAGCATATCGCGATGGCGCATTTGCCTGAAGCCAACTCGCGTCTTGGCCTGGCTTTGTCGCCGGATGAAATTGAATATCTGCAAACCTGCTATAGCGACATGGGGCGCGACGCCACCGATGCAGAATTAATGATGTTTGCACAAGCGAACTCCGAGCATTGCCGCCATAAAATTTTCAATGCCAATTACATTATTGATGGCGAAGCCGAACCGCATTCGCTGTTTCAAATGATCAAAAACACGCATGCAAAATCACCGCAATTAACTTTAAGTGCCTATAAAGATAATGCAGCCGTAGTGCAGGGTTTTGCCGCCACACGTTTCCGCCCCGATTTGCATAGCGGCGAATATAAACGCAGTGCTTCTTATGACAGCGCGTTCTGTATCAAGGTGGAAACCCATAATCATCCGACCGCTATCTCGCCATTTCCCGGCGCCAGTACCGGCGCTGGTGGTGAAATTCGTGACGAAGGTGCAACCGGGCGTGGCGGTAAACCCAAGGCAGGGCTTACAGGTTTTTCGGTATCGCATTTGCGTATTCCAGGTAGCCCGCAAGTTTGGGAAAAACCGCGCTCATTAAACCCGCGCATGGCATCGGCATTTGAAATCATGCTCGAGGGTCCACTCGGCGGTGCCGCTTTCAATAATGAATTTGGCCGACCGAATTTATGCGGTTATTTCCGTAGTTTTGAATTGCCGACAGCAACACCCGGTTTAGTTCGTGCCTATGACAAACCAATTATGTTGGCCGGCGGTATGGGCGCAGTCGAACCGAATCTAGTCAAGAAAATTTTATTGTCACCGGGTGATTCTGTTGTGGTACTTGGCGGCCCTTCGATGTTGATTGGCTTGGGTGGCGGTGCAGCTTCGTCGGTCGCTTCAGGCGAGTCGTCAGAGGCGCTGGATTTTGCTTCGGTACAACGCGACAACCCGGAAATGGAGCGTCGTTGCCAGGAAGTGATTGATTGCTGCGTTGCCTTGGGCGAGCGCAATCCCATTTTATGTATTCACGATGTCGGCGCCGGTGGTTTATCTAATGCCATTCCCGAGTTGCTGCATGATTCCAGTGTCGGCGGCATTATCGAACTCGAAAAATTACCGAGTGACGACCCCTCGCTTTCGCCGATGCAATTGTGGAGCAATGAATCGCAAGAGCGCTACGTCATCGGCGTGGCAGCGAACGATTTGCCCGAGTTTGAAGCCATCTGCCAACGCGAGCGTTGCCCGTATGCCATTGTTGGCATCGCTACCGAAAACGAACACCTGACACTGCAATCGGCGAGCGGCGAGAAAGCCGTCGATATGCCGATGACCGTGCTGTTTGGCAACGCGCCCAAAATGTTGCGTGACACCCATCAACCCGCCTCCATTCGTTGGCCCAAACTCGACACCACCGAAATCTCTTTGCATGGAGCGGGTTTGCGCGTGTTGTCGCATCCAACGGTGGCTGCAAAAAACTTCCTGATCACCATTGGTGACCGCAGTGTTGGTGGTATGAGCGCGCGTGATCAAATGGTTGGCCCTTGGCAAATGCCGGTGGCTGATTGTGCGATTACGCTTGCTGATTTTTTTGATCATGCCGGCGAAGCGATGTCGATTGGCGAACGTACGCCCTTGGCATTGATTGATTCTGCCGCTGCCGCGCGCATGGCGGTGGGTGAAGCGATTACCAATTTGGCGGCCGCGCCGGTGGCGAGTTTGTCCGAAGTGAAATTATCGGCAAACTGGATGGCGGCGGCGTCTTTCCCAGGTGAAGATGCATTGTTATTTGAAGCAGTTAAAGCCGTTGGCATGGAGCTTTGCCCGGAACTCGATATCAGTATTCCGGTCGGCAAAGATTCCTTATCGATGCAGGCGCAATGGCAAGCCGATGGTGTCGAACAAAAATCGGTGTCGCCGGTCTCTTTAATCATTACTGCGTTTGCTCGCGTCAATGATGTGCGCACACAACTAACGCCACAGCTGCAAAAAAATGTTGATTCGGATTTATGGTTGATTGGTTTGGGTGCAGGTAAGTCCCGTTTAGGCGGCAGTGTTTTGGCGCAGTGCTACGAAACTTTTGGCGGTGCCTGCCCCGATCTCGACGAAGCCCATCTGCTGAATTCATTCTTTGATTTAATCCAAAGCGCGCGCGCTGACCAATTGCTGCTCGCCTACCATGATCGCTCCGATGGCGGCGCGTTTACTGCACTTTGTGAAATGGCATTCGCGGGTCATTTAGGCCTGGATTTGCATCTCGATGCCTGGGGCGAAGATGCCTTCAAGGTATTGTTCAATGAAGAACTCGGCGCCATTGTGCAGGTCGCCAGCGAAGACCGCGCGGCGTTTGCCGATCTGATCAATCGCTTCGACTTGACCCATTGCGCGCAAATTATTGGTAAGCCTATTTCGCAAGCGGTCATTCGTGTCAGCGAAGAACGTGAAGCTGTCGTCGAATGGTCCTGGCAAGAAGCCTTCGATGCCTGGTGGCAAGTTACCTATGCCATGCAACGCTTGCGTGACAACCCCGAATGCGCCGACAGCGAAAAAGAAATCGCCAGCGATTTTGAAGCGCCAGGTTTGCAGTCACAACTTTATTTTGACGCAAACGAAGATATTGCCGCGCCCTATATCAATCGCGGTGTGCGCCCGCGCGTCGCGATCCTGCGCGAGCAGGGCGTGAACTCGCAAATGGAAATGGCCGCAGCATTCGATAAAGCAGGTTTTACTGCGGTCGATGTGCATATGTCCGATTTGATTTCGGGTCGCATCAATCTGCAAGAATTTAAAGGCTTCGCCGCCTGCGGCGGCTTTAGTTATGGCGATGTTTTAGGGGCGGGACGCGGCTGGGCAACTTCGATTCTGGAGCGCCCTGCCATCCGCCAACAATTCGCCGAATTTTTTGCCCGCAGCGACAGCTTTAGTTTAGGCGTATGCAACGGCTGCCAGATGCTAGCGCAATTGAAAGCAATGATTCCCGGCGCAGAACATTGGCCGCGTTTTTTGCGTAATCGTTCCGAACAATTTGAAGCCCGATTGTCATTGGTCGAAGTGCAGGCATCGCCATCATTGTTCCTTGCCGGTATGCAGGGCTCACGCATTCCGATCGTGGTATCGCATGGTGAAGGTCGCGCCGTGTTCGACGCGCCTGAACACATTATGCAGGCCCAGATTGCTCTGCGTTTTATTGACGGCAACGGCGAAATCGCCACGCAATATCCGCTCAATCCGAACGGCTCACCAGAAGGCATCAGTGGCCTGACCAGCACCGATGGTCGAAGTACCTTGCTGATGCCGCATCCTGAACGTGTGCATCGAAGCGCACAAATGAGTTGGCATCCAAGCGATTGGCAAGAAGCTTCACCATGGCTGCGCATGTTTCGTAATGCCCGAGTTTGGGTAGCGTAGGCCGGGCCCCGGCCCGACGCTCTTAAGGTTTATCGCAATCTTTATGTCGGGCCTGGCTCGATGCTTTCAAAGTTTATCGCAATCTTTATGTCGGGCCGGGGCCCGACCTACGTCGCATTTCTGCTAAAGTTTGGCCTCAAGATTTGGAGATATTCGTGAACGCGGCCTTGAACGACAACCAAGAAATATCAGCAGACGAACGCATTGCTCAAGCTTTGCTCGCAAAAGGCCGTTTGAAAGAAGCTGACCACAATAGAGCATTGCGTCTGCAAACAGAATCCGGTGGCGCACTGTCGGGCTTGCTGGTGCGTTTGGGTATGGTGTCCGAGCGCGATATGGCTGAAGCCAGTAGCGAAGTCTTGAATCTGCCCTTGGTGTTCTCAAAAGATTGTCCAGATGCGGCGCCAGAAAATCTGACACTAAGCGTACGCTTTATGAAGCAGCACGCCGTTTGCCCGATTGCGGAAAAGGACGATGTGCTCGAACTATTAGTCGCCGATGCGCAGGACGATTACGCTGCGCAAGCGGTTTGTTTAGCTACAGGTAAAGAAGTCAAAGTATCGGTAGGTTTGCGCTCGGAAATTTCCGATTTGATCGAGCGTTATTACGGCCAAGGCCGCAGTGCAATGGGCACCATCGTTGAAAATATCGGTGACGATTCCAGCAGCGGAGACGAAGATGATGTTGAACATCTGCGTGATTTAGCTTCCGAAGCGCCGGTAATTCGATTGGTCAATTTGATCATTCAACGTGCGGTCGAAATGCGGGCGTCGGATATTCATATCGAACCTTATGAAAACCGTTTGAAAGTACGTAATCGTGTCGATGGTGTGTTGATTGATGCCGAATCACCACCGGCGAATTTAACCGCCGCGATTATTTCGCGTATCAAAATCATGGCGAAGTTGAATATTGCCGAACGGCGTTTGCCGCAAGACGGCCGCATTATGGTGCGCGTGCAAGGCAAAGAACTGGATTTGCGCGTCAGTAGCGTTCCTACTGCGCACGGTGAGTCCGTTGTTATGCGTTTGCTCGACCGTGAATCGGTTGTGCTGGATTTTAAAGCGCTTGGTTTCACGGACGAGTTTTTAGGTGATTTTGTCAAAGTGCTGGAACAGCCGCACGGTATTTTATTAGTGACCGGGCCGACCGGCTCGGGCAAAACCACCACGCTTTATGCTGCGCTGAATCAGCTCAACACGCCCGATGTAAAAATCATTACCGTTGAAGATCCGGTCGAATATCAAATTGAAGGTATCAATCAAATTCAAGCCAAACCGCAGATTGGATTGGATTTTTCCCATGCATTAAGAAGCATCGTGCGACAAGACCCCGACATCATCATGATCGGCGAAATGCGAGATCTAGAGACTAGTAAAATTGCCATTCAATCGGCATTGACCGGCCACTTGGTGTTGTCGACTTTGCACACCAACAATGCCGCTGGCGGCATCACCCGTTTGCTTGATATGGGCGTGGAAGACTATCTTCTTACTTCAACCGTGAACGGCATTTTAGCGCAGCGTTTGGTGCGCAAACTCGAACCCATAAATGCTGAAAAATATGAAGCCAGCATCGAAGAAATTGAAAAATTCGGTCTGCGGCGCTTTCAAGCCAATGGCACGATTTATTTGTACCGGGCAAAGCCGTCGTCACTCTCACTGACCGGCTATTTAGGCCGCACCACCATCATGGAATTTTTAGTGATGAACGACGTGCTGCGTAAATTGGTCATGCAGCATGCCGGTATGGGTGATATTGAACAAGCTGCGCGCAACAGCGGCATGCGCACCATGTATGAAGACGGCTTGCTGAAAGCCATGCAAGGCGTCACGACTATCGAAGAAGTATTGCGTGTGACGGAAGAGGCCTGAAATGCCGCTATTCCGCTACAAAGCCCTGTCATCGGCAGGCGAAAATTTAATCGGACAAATGGAAGCGACTTCCTCCGAAGAAGTAATCGCACGTTTGCAAGAGCAGGGACATTTGCCGATTGAAGCACAGCGTTCCGATAATTTATCGGAGCAGGGCAGTTTGTTTTCGCTATTCAAAAAAAGCGAAATGAGCGACGCGCAGGTATTGCAATTTACCCAGCAATTGGCGACCTTGCTCGGTGCCGGGCAGCCGCTTGATAAAGCCTTAGGTATATTGCTGGAATTACCGGAATCGGCCACGGCAAAAAAAGTATTGGAACGTATTCGTGAATCGGTACGCGGTGGCGGTACTTTATCCAATGCACTTGAACAACAGCACGGATTATTTTCCCGTTTGATGGTGAACATGGTGCGGGCTGGTGAAGCCGGTGGCGGCCTGCAAATAAGTTTAACGCGAGTAGCGGAATACCTGGAACGCAGCCGCGAATTTCGGATGAAAATTATCAATGCGTTAATTTATCCTTGCATCTTGATGACAATGGTATTAATTGCCTTCCTTTTATTATTCATGGTGGTTTTGCCCCAATTTGAAACGCTTTTTGAAGATTTTGGCTCGGAAATACC
The DNA here is from genome assembly GCA_043717775.1 of Arenimonas sp. Taxonomy (GTDB): domain Bacteria; phylum Pseudomonadota; class Gammaproteobacteria; order Xanthomonadales; family Xanthomonadaceae; genus Arenimonas. Next base: position 327 of record JAYSXB010000338.1, on the reverse strand, counting down.
GTGGTACACCACGATGCTGATGTGGATTAGCCATTGGGTTCGCGACTGGTGGTGGGCACCGATTCCAATACTTTTTATCATCGGCTATTGGCTGCAAAAACAATGGCAAGACCCGGCTTGGCGTTACGCGGTGGATCAGCGGATTTTGAATACAAGACTATTCGGGCCGCTGGTGGCAAAAATTGACACGGCAAAATTTACTCGCACGCTCGGAACCTTGGTGCAGAGCGGGGTTCCCTTGCTGAACGCATTGAACTTGTCGCGCCCGGTCTTGTTTAATCAAGTATTGGGGCAGTCGGTAGATGTGGCGAGTAACGAAGTGAAAAC
>JAYSXB010000337.1:0-6394 GCA_043717775.1 Arenimonas sp. | reverse complement strand
CGATGCCGCGGAAATCCTGTGCTTCAAAACTTTCAATGGCCGCTGCCGTAGTGCCGCCAGGTGAAGTTACGCGTTGCCGCAACACCTCGGCAGGTTCTGCGGTTTCGCTCAACATGCGCGCCGCTCCCAATAATGTTTGGTTAGTCAGCGCTCGCGATGCCTCTGCCGACAAGCCTTGCGCTACGCCCGCCGCCTGCATGGCTTCGGCCAGTAAAAAAACATAGGCCGGGCCACTACCCGACACTGCGGTCACCACGTCCATCAGGTTTTCATTTTCAATCCAGACCGTAATGCCGGTGGCTTGCATTAAATCCTGCGCATGTTTTTTTTGTTCCGCGCTGACATGATTATTGGCGAATAAGCCGCTTGCCCCTGCGCCAAGCAATGCTGGGGTATTGGGCATAATTCGTACGACCGGCATATTGCCACCCAACCATAAATCCAATTGTTGCGAAGTAATGCCTGCCGCAATCGAAACAATCAGCGGCTTGTTAGCTTGTGCCAATGAAGATAATTGCTGGCACACGCTTTTCATTACTTGTGGCTTGACGGCGAATACCCAAATATTTGTCGTTGCACAAGCCTCGGCATTATCGCTAAATGTGGCCACCGAAAAATCTTTTGCCAAAGCTTCTGCCAATACGGCAACCGGCTCGGAGACCTTGATTTTCTCCGCCGCCACGCCTTTTTGTAGCAGCCCGCCAATCAGGCTGCGTGCCATATTGCCGCCGCCGATAAAAGTAATGTTTATACTGGAATGTGAGGGCATGGGGAGGTTTCTTTTGAGTTGGAAATCATTATGGTCTGTCGATGAAGTCGGGCGCTAGGCTTTTCGTGCACCAAAGAGTGCCGAACCAATTCGCACTAATGTCGAACCTTGCTCGATGGCGAGTTCAAAATCATCACTCATGCCCATCGATAGCGTGTCACATTCGGGATAACGGGTTTTGAGTTGTTCAAAAAAAACGCTTAACTGCAGAAAGCTGCCTCGACGTTTTTCCAAATCGGGTGATGGTTCGGGAATGGCCATCAAGCCACGTAGTTTTAAACGTGGCGCGTTGATGATCGCATCGGCAATCGAGTCAATCTCGGCAGGTGAGCAGCCCGATTTGCTGGCTTCGCCATCAATATTGACTTGAATAAGTACGTTTAAAGCGTCGCGTTGCTCAGGCCGATAACGATTCAATGGCTCGACCAGTTTGAGTCGGCTCAGGCTTTGTATCCAATCAAAATGAGCAGCCGCCTCGGCACATTTGTTCGATTGCAGTGGGCCGATAAGATGCCATTCCAACTGTAAATCTTGCAGCTCCCGTTGTTTGGCGATGGCTTCTTGCACGTAATTTTCGCCGAAAGCACGCTGACCCAAGGCGGCCAAGTCACGCACAGCCGAGGCCGACTGCATTTTAGAAACGGCCAGTAAACGCGCTGCCTTTGGCCGTTCAGCGGCGTGATTCGCGTTATCTATCTGATGCAGGATTTTGCGATAGGCTAGGTCTAACGGATTATTCATGCTGGGGATTGTTGAGTTCGTCGAGAGGGTTATACTGCCCTGAGGACATAGCTTGTGCCACCATACGACTAGCACTTTAGGGGAGATTGGCAATGGATATCGCAGAATTACTGGCTTTTTCAGTAAAAAATAAAGCCTCGGATTTACATCTTTCTGCGGGCTTGCCGCCGATGATTCGTGTCGATGGCGACGTGCGTCGCATCAACATTCCGGCGCTGGATCACAAGCAAGTGCACTCCTTGGTGTACGACATTATGTCGGACAAACAACGTCGCGATTATGAAGAATTTCTGGAAGTCGATTTCAGCTTCGAAATTCCCGGCCTTGCTCGTTTCCGCGTTAACGCCTTCAATCAAAATCGCGGCGCTGGCGCAGTATTTCGTACTATTCCAAGCCAAATTCTGACCTTGGAAGAGCTGGCCTGCCCAAAAATCTTCCAGGAATTAATCAATCAGCCACAGGGTTTGATCCTGGTGACCGGACCTACCGGTTCGGGCAAATCCACCACGCTGGCGGCGATGGTCGATCACGTGAATAAAAACGAGTTTGGTCATATTCTGACGGTCGAAGACCCGATTGAATTTGTCCATACCTCGCAAAAATGCCTGATGAACCAGCGTGAAGTGCATCGTGATACTCACGGTTTTAATGAAGCCCTGCGCTCGGCTTTGCGGGAAGATCCCGACTATATTCTGGTCGGCGAATTACGCGATCTGGAAACCATTCGTCTGGCGCTGACCGCTGCCGAAACCGGCCATCTGGTGTTCGGCACCCTGCATACCAGTTCAGCGGCCAAGACTGTGGACCGGATTATCGACGTATTCCCCGCCGGTGAAAAACCGATGGTGCGCTCGATGTTGTCGGAATCCCTGCGTGCGGTGGTATCGCAATCTTTGCTGAAAAAAGTCGGTGGCGGCCGTATTGCCGTTCATGAAATCATGGTCGCGGTGCCTGCCATTCGTAACTTGATTCGTGAAGACAAAGTGGCGCAGATGTATTCGGCCATCCAAACCGGCCAAAACTACGGCATGCAAACGCTCGATCAAAACCTGCTCGATTTCGTCAAACGCGGCTTGGTGACCAAGAATCAGGCTCAGGAATACGCCAAAGACAAGCGTATTTTCGATTAAGAAATCGGGTTCCAGGCATCGTTATAGACGCTTAATTCCGCTCGATTCGTTCACGCAAACGTGAACGAATCGATACCGGCCCAGCCAAACCTTGACCATGGGCAGACGCCATGCCCGAGTTGCGGTATCTTAGACAGACCTGAAAGAAACGGGCTCCCCCGCGCACGTTTCATCACTCACGGAGTTCGCCATGAGCAGCATTGATTTCACCTCGTTTCTTAAATTGATGGCGCATAAAAAAGCGTCCGATCTTTTTATTACCGCAGGCGTGCCGCCTTCAATGAAGGTGAATGGCAAGCTTTCGCCGATCACGCAAAACCCGCTCACGCCGCAGCAAAGTCGTGACCTGGTATTGAATGTAATGAGCCCGGCCCAGCGCGAAGAGTTTGAAAAAACCCATGAGTGCAACTTCGCCATTGGCGTTTCCGGTGTCGGTCGTTTCCGCGTTAGTTGTTTTTACCAGCGCAACCAGGTTGGCATGGTGTTGCGTCGTATTGAAACCCGCATTCCGACCATTGAAGAATTAAGCTTACCGGCCGTCATCAAAACATTGGCGATGACCAAGCGTGGCATTATTTTGTTTGTCGGCGCGACCGGTACCGGTAAATCGACTTCCTTGGCGGCCATGATCGGCTACCGCAACATGAATTCATCTGGCCACATCATCACCATTGAAGACCCGATTGAATTCGTGCACAAACACGAAGGCTGCATCATCACCCAGCGTGAAGTCGGCATTGATACCGACAGTTGGGAAATGGCGTTGAAAAATACTCTGCGACAAGCGCCCGACGTCATCATGATCGGCGAAATTCGTACCCGCGAAGGTATGGACCACGCAGTCGCCTTTGCTGAAACTGGTCACTTGGTGCTTTGTACCCTGCATGCCAATAATGCCAACCAGGCACTCGACCGGATGATTAACTTCTTCCCCGAAGATCGCCGTAGTCAATTGTTGATGGACTTGTCCTTGAACCTGAAAGGCATCGTGGCGCAACAGCTGATCCCAACACCGGACGGCAAAGGTCGCCGCGTTGCGATGGAAATTTTGCTCGGCACCCCGCTGATTCAGGATTACATTCGCGAAGGCGAAATCCACAAGATCAAAGAGGTGATGAAAGAATCCACCAACCTCGGCATGAAAACCTTCGACCAAGCTTTGTTTGAGCTGTATCAAGCCGGCGAAATTTCTTATGAAGACGCCCTGCGTTACGCCGATTCGACCAATGAAGTGCGTCTGAAAATCAAACTGGCACAGGGTGGCGATGCGCGTTCCTTGGCACAAGGTATGGATGGGGTGGAGCTGTCGGAAGTTAAATAAGTAGGGTGGGCTTTGCCCACCATTGTCGAACGAAGGTGGGCGGTGCCCACCCGACGATAAGCCGGGCAATGCCCGGCTTTGCATTTGTAATAGAGATGACAACATAGGCGCACCAATAAAAATTAACCGTCACCCCGACGCAAGTCGGGGCCCAGAAGTAAAGAGCGGGGCGCAATTTAAATATACCGACAATGCTGCAATAGTCCTGCGACAGTCCTGCACGTGAAAGTGAATTTTGGCATTGGGCAACATTTTGATGGCGGCATCAAGGTGCTTCTGGGTCCCGGCTTGACCAGCTTCGCTATTAAAAACCGCCGAGATGACGTTCTTTATTTTGTGCAAATCAGCGCCGGGGGCTAAAATGCAGCCATGTCGTCCAGCTCATCGCTTACTGCCCATTTCCTGATTGCCATGCCGGCGATGTATGATCCCAATTTTGCCCAAGGCGTGACTTTGCTCTGCCAGCATAATGACGAAGGCGCGATGGGTTTGATGATTAACCGCGTCTCCGAATTCACTCTTGGTGAAGTGCTGGAGCAAATGCAGATTGTTATCGAATCAAAAGAGTTGGCGGATGTTCCGGTATTGATTGGCGGGCCCGTGCAGCCAGATCGCGGTTTTGTATTGCATGACGACTCGCGCGAATGGAGTTCGACCCTGCGTTTCGGCAATGGCCTGGCTGTGAGCACTTCTCGCGATATTCTCGAAGCGATGGCAAAAGGCGAGGGCCCGAAAAACGCCGTGATTGCACTTGGTTACGCCGGGTGGACAGCAGGTCAATTAGAAGAAGAAATTGCCGCTAATTCCTGGCTGACGGTAGAGGCCGATCAAGCGATTTTATTTCGCACACCGATCAATGCGCGCTGGCAAGCCGCAGCAAAAAGTTTGGGGGTTAATCTTGCGCAAGTGACCGATTATTCGGGGCGTGCTTGATGAGTATTACCACCGTACTCGGTTTTGATGTGGGCGCGAAACGTATTGGCATTGCGGTCGGCAATTGTATTTCGATGAGTGCGCGCGAAGTCGGTGTGCTCGATGTGTTCGATAATCAAATCGATTGGCCAAGTTTAAATCGCTGGATAAAAGAATGGATGCCGCAGGCCTTGGTCGTGGGTGATCCGCAAACTTTGGAGGGCGGTGATCAAGCTTCTCGCAAGCGCGCGCGTAAATTCGCAATGGAAATTGGCCAGCGTTATCAATTGCCGGTTGAACAAATCGACGAGCGTAATTCTTCGATTGAAGCGGCGCAGCGTTTTGCCGAAGCACGCCGTGCCGGTACAAAAAAACGCCATCAAGCCGCTAATCTCGATGCACTGGCTGCCGTCATTATTGTGGAGCGCTGGTTGAATGAACCGGCGGCACGTACTTCGATAGAGCCATCTTCTTCAAATTCGACTTCTATAGTGGAGCCCACATGAGCCTGCAATTTTTTCCTGATGGCCGTTTCAAACATTTTTTGAGTCTTGAAGATGTTCCCGCTACCGCCTTGGAAAATTTGCTCAATGACGCGCAAAAACTGCGTGCGAACGCGATGGGCGGCACACAATTGCGCCAGCATTTGCAGGGCAAGACGGTGTGTAATCTTTTCTTTGAAAACTCGACCCGTACACGCAGTTCTTTTTTGCTTGCAGCCCAGCGCTTGGGTGCCGATGTATTTACTTTCGATGCCTCGACTTCGTCCGGCAAAAAAGGCGAGACCGACATTGATACGCTGAAAAATCTGGAAGCGATGGGCGTTAATACTTTCGTCATTCGACATTCTGAAAGTGGCGCGGTAGAAAAATTGGCAGCCGCAGCAAATGACGGAACCAGCGTGATTAATGCCGGTGATGGACGTCATCAGCACCCGACCCAGGGCTTGTTGGACATGCTCAGCATTCGCCAAAGCAAAGGCAGTGATTTTTCGAAACTGAAAATATTAATTGCTGGTGACATAAAACATTCGCGTGTTGCGCGTTCGGATTTAAATGCGCTGCGAACCTTGAATACCGGCGAAATTCGGGTCTGCGCGCCCGCCAGTTTATTGCCAACCGATAGCACTATTGATGGCTGCACGCGCTTTGAGGATTTTGATCAAGCGATAAAAGACGTTGATGTAGTCATGATGCTGCGCCTGCAACGCGAACGCATGGAAGAAGGCCTGGTCGCCTCGCTTGACGGCTATTTTCAGGATTATGGTTTGACGCAAAACCGTCTCGCTTCGGCAAAACATGATGCCATCGTCATGCATCCCGGCCCGATGAATCGCGGTGTCGAAATTGCCGATGAAGTTGCCGATGGTCCGCAGTCGATTATCTTGCCGCAGGTCAGTAATGGCGTGGCGGTAAGGATGGCTGTGTTGAAAGCATTGTTAGGATAAAAATTCGTAGGGTGCTGCCCTGGCGCACCGCTGTGGTAATTACAATGCGGTTATGGTGAGTGACACCCCTGAGG
>JAYSXB010000336.1:0-38088 GCA_043717775.1 Arenimonas sp. | reverse complement strand
ATGTATGGCCAGGCATTAATGCTGGGCTTCCGCCGTTCAGGCTCGCATATTTACCGGCCCAACTGTCTTGGCTGTTCCGCCTGCGTGCCGGTACGTGTGCCGAGCCTCAACTTTGAAGCCAATCGTAATCAACGCCGATGCTGGCAGCGTAATGCAGATTTGCAAATTTCGGTGACGCCGGCTCATCGCAGTGATGAGGTGTTCGATTTATATCAACGCTATTTAAATTTTCGTCATGCCGGAGCCGGGATGGATGATCCGGAAACGGAAGATTTTGATAATTTTCTGATTTGCCAATGGAGCCCGACCGTCTTTCTAGAAATACGTGAAGCATCAAAATTATTAGCGGTCGCGGTGACGGATGTGTTATCCGATTCATTGTCGGCGGTTTACACTTTTTTTGATCCCGAACACTCAGCACGAAGCTTGGGCACGTTTGCTATTTTGCAACAAATTGAATATGCCAAACTGCACAATAAAAATTATCTTTATCTGGGTTTTTGGCTGGCTCAACATAAAAAAATGGATTACAAACGGAATTTTCAGCCGCTGGAATTTTTGCAAGGCAAAAATTGGAAGCGTTTTCAGGAGAAGGAATAGTGAAGCAACTGATTTGTGTTGCAAGCCTGTTATTTCTCACAAGCTGTCAAAGTACCGACCCGGACATTCACACACTCGGCAAGCCTAATTTTACCGACAGCCGTCCGCCGGTTATGAATAGTCCCGACATCAAAACCAGCAGTATTCGCTTTGCAACTTACAACACCTCGCTTTATAGCGAAGAATCAGGCGGCTTGATTAAACGATTAAATGAAAACGATGCTGCAGCGAAGAAAATTGCCGCCGTTATTCAATATCAACGCCCGGATGTTTTGCTGTTGAATGAATTTGATTATGATGTTGATGGCAGTGCGGCGAGTATCTTTCAGAAGAATTTTCTAGCGGTAGCGCAGGACAATCAAACGCCTATCTCCTATCCTTATTTCTATATTGCGCCGGTGAATACCGGTGTACAAAGCGGGATGGATTTGGACAATAACGGCACGATTGGCGGCGAAGGCCGTGATCGCGGCAACGATGCTTTTGGCTATGGCCTGCATCCGGGCCAATACGGCATGCTGGTGTTATCGAAATTTCCGATTGAGGCGGCAAATATAAGAACTTTTCAGAATTTATTGTGGAAAGATTTGCCGGGCGCGATGATTCCGAAAAATCCTGTAAGCCCCAACGTCTGGTACAAGCCGCAGGTTTGGGCACGTTTACGTTTATCGTCAAAATCGCATTGGGATCTACCGATTCGCACGCCCGATGGCATTGTGCATTTTTTAGTGTCGCATCCGACGCCGCCGGTATTTGATGGCCCGGAAGATCGCAACGGTACCCGCAACCATGATGAAATAAAACTTTGGGCAGAATATTTAAACAACAAGAATGCACAATGGTTATGCGACGACAAAAATTCTTGCGGTGGCTTGGCAGCGGATGCTCGTTTTGTTATTGCAGGCGATATGAATGCCGATCCGATTGATGGCGATGGCATCATTGGTACGATGCAACAATTACTCGATCATCCCCGCGTTTTAAAATACGCGACGCCCACCAGCGAAGGCGCGGTAGTGTCTGCTCAGACTGTCGGACAAGGCAATTTAAAACATAAAGGTAATCCCGCCGAAGACACGGGTGATTTCGGACCGAAAGTCGGCAATATGCGGCTGGATTATGTGCTGCCATCTGCCAATATGCGCGTAAAAGGCAGCGGCGTTTTCTGGTTAAAACCCGATGATACAGGCTATCAATGGATGGATGCCAGCGATCACCACATGGTATGGATTGATATTGAGCTCTGAAATTTTTCAGCTCAGATAATCGTTCGAATTTGAAAACCCATCACCGCCAGTGACGGGGCAATATCAAAAACCGGTTGCAGTCACTGTCGCGGTAACGGTGCAAGTAATGGTGCTGGCAGGCGCCATCGAGGGCATTGGAATTCCGGGGCCGATTAAATTGGCAATGGTCACATTGGCAGCCAATGGCAAACTCGTGCTGCCAGTAAAACTTGAGCAAGCCACTGCGGTAATGTTTAAGCCTACGGCACCCGGATCATCTCGCAATAGCGCGCCGCTCACCGTTGATGGGCCCGTATTGGTCACCACCAAAGTGTAAGTGGTGGTTTGTCCGGATGTCAGCGTTGCCGGCAATACCACTCCATTGCTCTTGGTGACCGAAAAATCAGTCACCGGATTGGGACATATCGGCAATGCGGAAACTGCACTACTTGCTGCCGAATTTCCGGCAGCACCCCGTGTGGAACCGTTCGGGGTAAATTCGGTAAGTGAGCTCGATGCAGTGGCTCCGTTGCCGCCACCGAGAAGGCTGGGCGTAATCCCCGAGACAGAAACAAAACCGCCACCGCCACCGCCGCCAGGTCCTTCCGCTTCGGCATTTGTGATTAACTGATTGCCACCAGTACCACCATCTGTATTGATCGCAATGCCAGATGTGCTTGCAGAAATGACGACGCTTCCGCCGCCGCCGCCGCCGCCGGGCGCATCATTGTGACCTGGAACGGTTGGCAGTCCGTCACTACCTCGGGCGTCAATCGTTCCGCTGCCGCTTACGGTACCGGCAATCAAATACACAATGCCGCCGCCGTTGGCGCCGGATTGATTGGCCGTGTTATTGCCTTCACCAGCGCCGCCGCCGCCACCAAAATACAAACGTGTTCCGTTAATGGTAGAGGCTGTTACTGCATTGGTAAGCGGTCTTCCGCCACGGCCGCCTACATTGTTTCGGTGATCACCACCCCAAGCATTTGCACCTGGTGCGAGCGTACCCGCATTTTGATTGCTATTGGAAAATGTGTAACCACCGCGGCCACCGCCACTGGAAGTATTCGTTGAAAATGTACCGCCTTCAAGATCCCAAGCGCTCGTCCAAACCGCCACGGTACTACCCGTACCGGCAAGACTTGGGTTTCCCAAGCCATTGTAAGCGACACTATTGTTGCCATTAGCGCCACCGCCACCACCGGCATTGTGTTCATTGCCACCGCCACCGCCGTTGGCAGGTGCGCCACGTCCATAACGACCATTCAAGGCATCGTATTCTGTCTGAAAACCGGCAATGCCCTCGCCTTTTTCAGCGCCATTGAGTGCATTGGTGGTGCGAAAAAGCGAGACGATAATCGTGCCGAACACGGTTTGACCAGTGTGCACAACCCCGCCACGAAAACCTTGACCACGCACGTTAATACCTGCACCGCCAATAATTGCCATCGTGTCAACGATGGCCGCCACAATGCCGCCACGTGTGCCATTCCACGGAGTCGAGGTAATCGAACCTGCCCCGGAAATGGTAAGTGTTGAATATTGGGGTACACGCACTGCCTGTATCTTCCCGCTACTGGTGTAGGCATAACGCAATCCAGTGGCCGCACAATCGGATTTGATTGTCACGGTATTGCCTGAAATCGACAGTACGCTGACAAGCTCATGATGACCGACATTATTCAAGGATGTCACTGAGCCATACGCTGCGGTGTCAGTGCTATCGATAGTCGCACCTTGTGCTTGGTGAATCATGAGTACGTCACCGACCGACAAACCGGTCACGCTGTTTAGCGTGACCGTGGTATCACCAGTCACGCGTGTGGCGTCGGTCACCGTATAGTAAGTATTGATGACAGTATTGGCGGTGGTTATTGACCCAACCCCATCTTTGCCCGGCGAGTACGCCAGAACAGGAAATGAAAAAGGCAGGCTGATCAACAACAATAAACCCAGTATCTGGCGTCTCGAACAACGACCGATGCTTATTTCAATCATTTCCCTACATCCCCATGAATTACCAATACGTTGGCAGTTTATCTTGCTGAAGGCTTATAAGCTTGTTAAATCTTGTGATGAGCAATGCTCACAAACTCATACCTGCGAATTTTATCAGGCAAAACCAAAACTGCCACCCTCACCATGCAATGAAACAATCAGTCGAATCATGGCGCTCGGGATCATCAATTCCAGTTCGATAGCTTTATCTTCCGAATTTTTTCCATGCAAAGTGAGTTCACAAAACGCACCGCCGGTATCGATTTCTGCTGCAACAATATGCGGGCCTTGTGGGCCATCGGCTAAATAGGGTTTGATTGCCTCGCCCAAGGCGTCCAGTGCCTGGGGAAATAAAAAAACCGCATAGACTTGTGATTCAGACATGACAATCTCACTCAATAATTTTAATCGTCAGCGAAGCGGCGGCAGTGCGTGCTTTTTCGCGCGCATGCTCCACACTATCCCCGAGTGCCAAGCTAACAGCAACCCGACGTTGCCCTTCAACACGCGGCTTGCCGAATAAACGCAATGCGGTATCGGTTTGTGTCAGCGCTGCATCGACATTTTCAAAATACGGTACGCCATGACCTTTCGCCAAAATGGCACACGAAGCAGCAAAACCATGGGTTCGGATATTGGGAATTGGCAAGCCAAGAATGGCGCGAGCATGCAAGGCAAACTCGGAGATATCCTGCGAAATTAAAGTTACCAAGCCAGTGTCATGCGGCCTGGGTGATACTTCACTAAACCAGACCTCATCGCCTTTAACGAATAATTCAACACCAAACAAACCCCAACCGCCAAGATCATCGGTAATTTTTTTCGCAATGTCTTGTGCGCGTTGCATCGCAAGTACCGACATCGGTTGCGGTATCCAGCTTTCACGATAATCACCATCAATTTGCAAATGACCAATCGGATCGCAAAAGCTGGTGCCGTCGCGATGACGCACTGTGAGCAATGTAATTTCATATTCAAAATCAATAAAGCCTTCGATAATCACCCGGCCTTGTCCGGCACGACCACCCGATTGTGCATATTCCCAAGCCTTGTCAATATCGGCTGGCTGGCGCACGGTACTTTGACCTTTGCCGGAAGAACTCATCACCGGTTTTACAACACAGGGCATGCCGATGGCAGTGACGGCAGCGCGATAGTCTTCCAGCGTATCCACGAATTGATAGGGCGATGTTGGCAAGGCCAATGTTTCGGCAGCGAGTCGGCGAATGCCTTCGCGGTCCATTGTTAAGCGGGCAGCACGCGCCGTCGGAATCACGCGTACCACGCCTTCTTGTTCTAACTCGACTAAGGTCTGTGTATGAATCGCTTCGATTTCCGGTACGACAAAATCGGGTTTTTCATCGGCAATAAGGTCGCGCAACGCGGCCGGGTCCAGCATATTTAAAGTGACACAACGGTGCGCCACTTGCATGGCGGGCGCATTGTCGTAACGGTCAGCGGCAATCACTTCAATGCCATAACGCTGAAGCTCAATCGCGACTTCTTTGCCGAGTTCGCCTGAGCCTAATAGCAATACCTTGGTAGCACGCTCGGTTAATGGGGTTCCAATCTTGATAACTTGCGGGTTCATAGGGTTAATTCTTGTCAAATTAGGTTCATTGTAGCCTGCTTGGGTTCATGCGCCAGCAATAATCTGGCATGCTTGCTGGCCCCCTAATTATTAATCATATGCCAATGCGATTTACGCTAATTGTCTGCATGTTATTGCTCAGTTTTGAATGCTCTGCTGCGCGCTGGGGCGCACCGGAATACGCCGGTACTAAAACCGATGCTGACCTTGAAGAAATGAGCGGCTTGGCACCATCGCAAAACCACAAAGATGTGCTCTGGGTGATCAATGATGGTGGCAATGGCGAAAAATTGATTGCCATGCGTACCGACGCTACTCGTATTGCCACTTTTACTCTGAAAGGTGTCAAAAATATCGATTGGGAAGACCTTGCCAGTTTCAAACTCGATGGCAAAAATTACATTCTGATTTCCGATACTGGCGATAACGGCGGCATACGTAAATCTCTGCAAATTTATGTGTTTGAAGAACCTAAAGTACTCAGCGACGGGCAGACGCTCGAACCGGCTTGGAGTTTTGATTTTGTCTGGCCTGACGGCGCTCGTGATTGTGAAGCCGTTGCAGTCGATGTAGCAAAAAACGAAATATTATTAATTTCAAAAAAACGCGTACCGCCTGAATTATTTAGCTTGCCGCTTAAACCCATTGCAAAGAATGTTGTAGCAGTAAAAATTGGCGAGCTGCCTGGCATCACACAGCCTGATACCAATGAGTTGGAAAAAAATCCGGTTTATGGTCGTTATCGTTCCCAAGTAACCGCCGCTGATTTAAGCCCGAATGGCCGGGTGCTAATGGTTTTGAATTACCACTCGGTTTATTTCTATGTGCGTGATGCTGCTGGCTCTTGGGCCAAAGCGCTATCGAGCAAACCCTATAGTTTTTCATTCCCGTGGCTGCCTCAAGCCGAGGCCATTACCTTCAATCGCGAGGGTGATGCCATTTATATCGGTAGCGAGCAACGACCAGTACCGATTTTGCGCTATCGAATAATCCACTAAGCGACTGATTTTATTGAAAAACCGGATTTAATCCGGTTTTTTTGAATGTGACTATTTACTTTTGATATCATTTTGATATCTTATTCCTGCCCCGACCCTTTAACGCGGGGGAGAAAAATCATGAAAGAACAAAATGTCAGTTCTATTTCCGGAATACCGATGCTGCTTGCGATTTTTGCGGGTTTATTGCTTAGCGCTTACGGATTTATTACCGGTGTAAGTATTACGAATGGCTTGATAATCGGCATCAGCATATTGATTGGTCTGGTTTTATTTGTGATGTTATTTGGGCTGTTTATGGTGGAACCCAACCAAGCAGCGGTACTCAGCTTATTCGGTAAATATGTCGGCACCGCAAAAGAACAGGGCCTGCGCTGGAATAACCCGTTCTACGCTAAGAAAAAAATATCGCTGCGTGTTCGCAATTTTGAATCGAGCAAGCTAAAGGTCAATGACCTCGATGGCAGCCCGATTGAAATTGCCGCCGTTGTTGTCTGGCAAGTAGTGGATTCTGCCGAAGCGGTTTATAACGTCGATGATTACGAAAGTTTTGTCCATATTCAATCCGAGTCGGCACTGCGGGCGATGGCCACCAGTTATCCTTACGATCAACATGAAGACGGCAAAATTTCACTGCGCAGCCATGCCGCCGAAATTTCAAAGCACTTGAATGAAGAAATTCAGGAGCGCCTGTCACAGGCAGGTGTCAGCGTTATCGATTCGCGTATTTCACATTTGGCTTACGCACCCGAAATTGCCCAAGCCATGCTGCAACGCCAGCAAGCAAGCGCCATTATTGCCGCCCGCACACGCATTGTAGAAGGTGCCGTTAGCATGGTGGAGATGGCCTTGAGCGAATTGTCGAAACGCAACGTGGTGGAATTGGACCCGGAACGCAGAGCGGCAATGGTAAGTAATTTGCTGGTGGTGCTCTGTGGTGAGCGCGGCACCCAACCTATTGTTAATGCTGGCTCGATTTATTAAGCCATGGACGAGAAATTAGTTGCCGCAATAATCTTGGCAATCACTACGCTACCCGAACTGGCGATTGGTTTGGCTTGCGTAAGCCGACGCTGGATGCCTGCACAATTTGCCAAACACAATAATGCAAAAGTAATGCAGTCAATTTTTGGAATCGGTTTATTACTTGCCGGGTTTTTAATGCTGCTACTAGCTTGCATAGTCGCACTGACAACAAAAGTAACACTGGTCTGGCTGGCACCTTTAGTCGTTGTAGTAATCACTATTGTTATTTTGGTGATGAGTTTTCTAATCGTACGTGAATCGAAAAAACTATCGTGAACGAAAAGAAAGCCTACCCGCTGCGCATCAATGCCGACATTATGGACGCCGTGCAACGCTGGTCCGACGACGAACTACGCTCGCTGAATGCACAAATTGAATATGTACTTAGGGAAGCTTTACGCAAGAACGGACGTTTGAAAGAAAAAGAAAAATCTGCAAAATCGGATTGATTAACCCACCAGGAGAAATGGTATGAACCACAATATTCATCTGATAAAACGTCGGGTACAAGGCAAACCGAATGCTAATGTAATGCCACTGGTAGTTTTATCACTGGGATTGCTGGCCATGGGTTTGCTAATGTTTTTAAATCAGTAACCCGCATAGGACCAACGCGATGACAACCGAACGCTGGGCGTACCAAGTAATAGAAGTGAAACCTGCTTTTTTGACGGTCAAGTCCGAGGCACTACAAGAAAAGTTAAACCAAATGGGGCAAGCGGGCTGGGAATTGGTCAGTGTTTACCATACGCACTTGGTAACACTGTATTTTAAACGCCCCCTTTGAATGGGTTAAGCTTAGAACATGAAGCGAAATGATTGGCGACTAATCAATGGCGAACACTTTGAAGCCCTGCCCTGCGCCTTGGTGCGCGGGCGCGGCAATCATGTGAAGCGATTATTATCGAAAGCCGACTGGCTAGTGCGACGTAAATCGGACGGACGCTATCTGGCGGTCGGCACCAATGAGTGGCTGCAAACTTTTAAACGTGATGCAAAATTGCAATGTGCCTGCGAGCAATTTTATTTTAATCAAAATAGCTTTTCGCCTGAAAAAAGCCTACCCGAGCTGCAAGTAATTTTAGCTAGCCTGGGAATTCCGGCAGATTATGGTATCCAGCATCAGCTGGAATTAATACCCGAGCCGACAAGTTTCCAGTTCGCCGGTTTTGACCGATACCAGCGTCCACTCTGGATGCAGGCAGATGCTGCGCTTGCATGGAAAAGAATGCAGAAGTCTGCCGCTGCCGATGATATTTTGCTCGACGCTATTTCCGGTTACCGTGGTCATGCCTACCAATACGGCATTTTCAAACGCAAATTGGCGCGTGGGCAAAGCGTGCAAGAGATTCTTAAAGTCAACGCAGCACCAGGATATTCTGAACACCACAGCGGTCGCGCCATTGATATTGGAACCCCGAACGAAGCACCGGCAGAAGAAAGTTTTGAAAATACGGCTGCGTTTGTCTGGCTAATGAAAAATGCAGAAGCGTTTGGCTTCCGTTTAAGTTATCCACGCAATAACCCGCACGATATTAATTACGAGCCCTGGCATTGGTATTTTGCGTAGGAGCGGTGTAAGCCGCGAATTCCTCCAGGCATTCGCGGCTTACGCCGCTCCCACGGAGTTTAATCCTGCGATCGTTTCACTTTCACTTTTGCTTGGGCTTTCGCTTCACTAACCGAATCGACAATTCGCCAGCAATACAGGGCGGCAAGTGTTCGGTACGGCGCCCATTTTTCGCCCCGCAGAATTAACTCCTTGGGCGTAGGCATGACGTCTAGCTTATCGAGTATCTGTGCACCTTTACGCACACCTAGATCATCCACGGGCAGCACATCGGGTCTGCCTAAACGAAACATCAGCATCATTTCAACTGTCCATCGGCCAATGCCACGGACGGCGACCAGCTTTTCGATAATTTCATCATTGCCCAGTGCAGAAAACTGGGCGGCGCTGGGTATTTCGCCCTGCCCGGCACGCGCGGCTAAATCCCGCAATGCCATGGTTTTATTGCCTGAAACGCCACAGGCACGTAAATGTTCGTCTTCAACGGTGGCTAATGATTTGGCTGTAATTTTTTTCGAGCCAATCGCCTTCTCAACCCGGCCGACAATTGTGGCAGCGGCTTTACCGGAAAGCTGCTGATACAAGATCGAACGCGCCAGTGAATCAACCGTATCAAATTTTTTATCCCATGCATCGATTTCCAAGGCACCGATTTTTTCAATCCAGCGCCCGAGTTTTTTATCGCGCTTGGATAAATGCGCCACCGCTGCGTCCATATCGAATCCGCGTGCATGTTTTGCCATTAGCTTTCCTTGTCTCTCAGAAAATTCACAGCTACCCAGCACCAGGCCAATATCAGGGCCATACCGCCGCTCGGGGCGAGTGTTGAAGGCGTTTGCCATAGTACTGCCGAGACTAAACTTCCACTAAATAAAACAAGACCAAGCAGCATAAGACTGCATGCCCCGCAATTTGATCTGGCGGGTGAAAAACGAACCAATACAATCAATGCTAAACCGTGTGCAAATGCAAAATAGCTAGCCGTCAACATTCGACGCTGTGAGTCACCGTCCAAGCCATGACTGGCATAAGCCGACATGGCGACCGATACCGCGCAAAACAGGGCGGCTATTACGGAAAAATATTTTTGCCAGGCGCGTTTCATGGGTACAAATAATCTCTCAAGTATGGACCGGACCTCGACGACGCATTAGCCGACGGAGCCTCAGTAAAAGTGCGAGCATAATGACAATGCCCGGCATCAAAAAAATATTGATCAGTTTTAGACGCGTCACCAGACTTTCAATATCAATATTTAATTGATGCTGCACTTGTCTGAGTTCATTACGAATGTTTGCTTTTTGTTTTTGGAATTTCGCCAGTTCGACTTTTTGTACTGCATTGAGGCTGGCAGGATTTGTCGATGCGGGGCCACCGTGTATTTGCGAAAGCCGCTGATTCAAGGTGCTGAGATCCGACTGTAGTTGGCTTTCTTTATCGTGATAACGCAACTCGGCACTGCGTTGAATTTTTTCGAGTCGTTCAAAAGGTCTGGATGAAACCGTTCGGGCACGCAAGGAAATCAGGTTTGAATCGCCCGCCAGGTTATCCACCAGATTGATCGCAAAATCTCCATTATTGGCAATGTCGTCAAACACCGGCGAGCCCAGAATATTTTGTTCAATGACCCACATGCGGTCGGCGAGTAAATCGGTATCGGTAACAATAATGATGTTTGCCGGTTTTTTACTACTCATTATTTGATTAGGTGCGGATTTTTCGGCAAATGCCGACTTCAACTTCCCGCTAAAACGCGCTGCCAGAATAAATACTTCGCCACTGGGCTTGAAGTTTTTCCGCAATGAATCAGGTGCATTCTCCGCAGCTTTTACCGTTCGCGAATCTACCAATTGTGAGCTGGTAGAACTTTGCACGAGCGCTTCGAGTTTGAGTGGTGATTGTTCGATCGCACTAATCGCACCGGCACTGGAAAAATTCAGTTTTTCCAGATCGGCAGCGACCACGTCTTTATTATTGAGATAATCTTTCGACAAACCCAATACTTCAAGATGGTATTGCGGCACTTGATTGGCTTCACCCACCTGCAATGCATTCTGGCTATCAAGCACTACCATTCGCGGGTTATAGACCAAGCCCCAGGCAGCAAAGAGCGGAGCTAAATCAGATGCGCTGGTGGTGGCAGAACCATCGGGCAAATAAGCATTGGCCGAATCAGATTCGGCATAGGGATCAAGATAGATCAGCAAATGGCCGCCGCGCAATACAAATTGATCAATCGCATACAAGGTCGGCTCGGGAATATTCCTGGGATGTACCAGCATCAAGACATCCACATCGTCGGCAATCGTGCCCGGGTCTTGTGGCAGTCGGCGTACGTCGTATCGTTCCGATAATTTTCTATCGATCACCCAGCCAAGGCTTGGCTGGCCGGTTAATGCATTGACACTGGGGCCAGTCAACAAACTACTCAGCACCGCCAGTACCGGTTGTTTTTTAACACTAAGTTTGCTTATTAATTTGGCCAGATCATATTCGAGAAACGCTTCTTTTTTGGGGTCGATAAAAGGCATGATCGCTGTCTTGCCGTTGTCATCGCTAGCCACCAAACCAAAATAAAAATCGCTACCGGTGTCGCCTAATGGAATACTCTGCAAGCCACTGGCAGCGGCAGCTTCTTCGGCTTCGGAAAAAGCTTCCGGATCTATGAGTTGAAAAATAATTTTACCTTTTGATTTATCGGCAATACTTTCCAGTAATTCACGCACGCGTTCCGAATAAACCCTAAATTGCGGTAGATCTCGTGCTGCTGTTTCCGAGTAATATAGTTTTAGCGTTATCGGCTGATCGACCGACTGCATAATATTGATAGTACCCTGCGACAAAGTATGCTCATGATTTTCAGTCAGATCAAAAGCAGCGCCCTTAAATACTTTCGCGCTCAAAAACAATAATGCCAAACCGAGCAAGGCTAATAAGGGCAGCGCCAAATATCGCGAGTAAGCCAGCTTCATATTTATGCTTAGCCTGCCTTCTTGAAATTAATAATGAGCACGGTGGCGATTAACCACACAATGCCGTTAATCACAAAAAATGAAATATCCCGCAGGTCCAAAATGCCGCGGGTAATCGAGGTGAAATGGGTAAAAAAGCTCAGGCCTGCAATGGCATCGACAGTTGCCTGATTAAACAAGGCTTGTATCGCTGATAGCACGATCGGATAACCTGCCAATACGAAAATAAGACAGACTGACAAACTCAAGATAAATGCCATTACCTGGCTTCGCGTGGCGGCGGATATGGCACTACCAATCGCTAAAAAAGAACCTGCCAATAAATAACTGCCCATATAGCTGGCCAAAATTACACCGTTATCGGGATCGCCCAACCACGCTACTGTGAGCCACATGGGAAATGTCAGCAATAATGCCAGCGCTATCAAGGTCCAGGCTGCGAAAAATTTCCCCAGCACTGCCTGCCAGACGGTGATGGGCAAGGTCAGCAGTAATTCAATGCTGCCCGTTTTTCTTTCTTCGGCCCATAAGCGCATTGCAAGTGCAGGCACCAGCAATAAATACAGCCATGGATGGAACAAAAAGAAAGCCTGCAAGTCCGCCTGACCGGTTTGAAAAAAATTACCCAGATAAAAAGTAAATGCCGACACCATCACCAAAAAAATGACGACGAAAACCACTGCCAATGGCGTGGAAAAATAACTGCGTAGTTCGCGACGATAAATCGCCATGATCGCGTTCATATTTTTGACTCTGGCAGGGTAATGCTGCGAAATACTTCGTCCAAGCGTCCGCGTTCAATACGTAAATCGCTGAAGGCGACTTGACGCTGACGTAAGCGTTCTGCAATGGCTTCGTCGGTTCGCGCTTTGGTTTTAGTAAATACATACAATCGCCCATCGACCGCATTTTGTTCAAAGCCGGTCACGCCCTGCATGCCGTCCAGAGCCGCGCGCGCCGAAATACTATCGGTAACATGAATTGAAACGGCACGGTCGTAACGTGATTTAGCCAGCAGCTCTGCGGGCGTGGCATCGACAAGAATTTTTCCCTGCGCAATGATAATTACTCGTGTGCATAGAGCTTCGACCTCTTCAAGAATATGGGTCGAGAGTATGACGGTACGTTCTTTAGCCAACTCGCGAATCAGCGCACGCACTTCATGCTTCTGGTTGGGGTCTAGCCCGTCGGTAGGCTCATCGAGTACCAAAGCGGATGGCTCGTGCAAAATAGCCGCCGCCAAACCGACCCGGCGTTTAAAACCTTTGGACAGTGTTTCAATAGTTTGATCTGCAATACTTTTCAAGCTTAGGCGTTCTAGCGTGATATTGATTCGACTAAGCTGTGTTGCTTTATCCATGCCGCGCGCGCGCGCGATGAAACGTAAAAACTTTTCGGTGCTTAATTCACCATAAAGTGGCGCACCTTCCGGCAAATAACCGAGACATTTTTTTGCAGCAAGAGGCGCTTTGACAACATCATGGCCACAGATGCTGGCACTGCCCGAGTTCGGCAGCAAAAAGCCCGCAATCATCCGCATGGTACTGGACTTGCCGGCGCCGTTAGGGCCCAAGAAGCCTAAAACTTCGCCAGGTCTGGCCTTGAAACTAATATTATCGACGGCCAGTAATTGCCCGTAATGTTTGCGCAGGTTAATGGCTTCGATCATTGGCTTAGTCTCTGTGCTAGCGCGCTTGAGGTCAAGAAACAATCACGAAAAAATAAAGAAATTAATGACAAAAAAAAGCAGGCACCGGGCCTGCTTTTTCCTGAAAACATCAAATCTATTTATTTAATCGGCCAATACACTTTGAACTGCGAATCAATTTCGTTCTGGGTATCAACACCGCCAAGGTATTCGTCGAATGCACGGTCAGTTGGCGTGTAGCCGTTTGCAACAGCATAGGCACGCACCATATCACGCACCATGACCAGGCTTTGTGCCGAGCCTGTATAACTGGTGCTGACAGTTTTTACTGCGGGATAGAAAGCCGCTTTTACCGGGCCTTCAACGCGAATGTCCAACTTTTCGGTCGCAGCAACAACCGGCGCTGGCGCAGGTTCAGCTGCGGGTGTGCCTTCGACGGCGGCAGGTGTTGCAGCGGCAGCAGGAGCCCCGCCCGCTTTACGCACAGGCACTACGATGTCGAAAGAATACGCCGAAGAAGTATATTCGGTGGTCACAATACGCATCGGGCCGGCCGATACCAAACCATTGGCGTCCATCACTTTTTTAACCCAACCCATTTGGTTGGTCATGGCCAGCACGACTTCATTATTGGCACGCTTGGCTTCAGTGGGAACTACCAATACATTTTGCGCTGGCACTTCACCGATATTGAATGGCTCGGTATGCGCTGAGTAATCATATTTCGGGATGTTGATCAGTAATGCACTGAGCTTTTGCAAGCCGATCTTCATTTCGTCGCCGACGTTGCGGTTGACATACATACCGGCAAAACGACCAAACAAATTCCATCCGTAATCGACAGTGTAAGTTTGCGTTACCTTCAAATTTTTTGTATTGACAGTAATGTTTTTGCTTTTAGCAACAACCGGTTCAATAGTGAACACCATCGTTTTATTGCTACCAATGGAATTGGAGGTCAATTTATAGACCACTTTTTTACCGGGATCTTGTTCGGCGAGCGTCCAGGTGCCAGCGCCCACATTGGATTTGGCGGAATCATATTTCAAGGTTGCGCCGAGTGCTTTTTGATCAGCACTGACATCCACTTTCATTTTATTGTCGTAGCTGCGCAATGGGTTCCAGTTACTGAAATGATGAAAACCATTCACTACGTCATAAACCGTATTGGCAGGGCGATTGCTTTCAATAGCGTGCCAAACCACGCGTTTTGCAGGCAGAAACAAAGCGATTACTAAAAACAGCACTACCACCATGGCGGCTGCAATTAAAAACTCAATAAGTCGGGTCATTCGTGGGCTCTCCAAGCACATCTCTGGTCTAGGACATCAACGCCCGCCAGGGACGAAGAGGATATCAGGTCATGGGCCCGCTCGTCACGGGTCCTGCAATTACGTACTACATTCAAGGTTTGCGGGCTGGTCTAGGCGTTTAGACCAGCTTGAGTTCAAAAGCTTTCAAAACTGCGCGGGTGCGGTCGCGGACACCCAGCTTGGAAAGAATATTGGACACATGGTTTTTGACCGTACCTTCAGCAACGCCCAGCGAATTGGCGACTTCCTTATTGGAAAAGCCGCCTGCCATCAGTCGCAGAATCTCGGTTTCACGCTCGGTCAACGGGTCGGGTTGCTCGAGGCTGACAAACTCATTATTCATGCCCTCAAGCCCCGAGAGCAACCTCTGGGTAACGGCCGGCTGCACTAATGAACCGCCATGCGCAACGGTTTGAATGGCGTTGACTAATTGATCGAGTGAAACGTCTTTCAGCAGATAACCCTTGGCACCGTATTTGATGCCTGCCAGCACCAATTGATCGTCGTCAAAGGTCGTCAAAATAATGGTGGGTGGCAGCGCATTCAGTTTGGACAAGGCCTGCAGTGCGTCCAAGCCGGACATAATTGGCATCCGCATGTCCATCAAGACTACATCGGGCTTTATTAGCGGAATTTGTTCGACCGCTTGTTTGCCGTCGCTGGCTTCGGCCACCACTTCAATCCCGTCTGCCAGCTCCAAAAGCGAGCGCACACCCTGTCGCACCAAGGTTTGATCATCGACTAAAAACACACGAATCATAGGTTTTCCTTCAGAAGGTGTCTCAGGGGTAGCTTCGCCGTCAAGCTTAGCCCTTGACCAGCTGTATTCATAATGTCGAGGTGGCCGCCAAACTCTGCCAGCCGCTCACACATGCCGCGTAAACCATTGCCTTGAGTCAGGCAGGCCGCGCCACGACCATTGTCGCGGGCCGACAATTCAACGTGATTGGGCATTTTTTCCAGGCGCAACCAAAGCTCATCGGCACCGGAATGGCGCACGGTATTGGTGATGATTTCCTGGGCACAGCGCAATAAAACATGGGCCCGATCCGGATCATCGAGCTGCAATATCTCCGGTAAATCCAGATGGATTTTCAGTGCCGTCACGCCATCAACCAGACTGTGGAATGCGGTATTAACGTCTATTCCGCCGTCTTCACGCATCTCGCTAACGGCTTCCCGAACATCGGTTAATAATAATTTGGCGAGTGTATGGCTTTGTTTGACATGGTCATGCGCCTTTCCTTCGGTGAGATGACCGGCGACTTCCAGATTCAAGCTCAAGGCAGTTAAATGATGCCCGAGCAAATCATGCAGTTCGCGCGAAATCCGCAAACGTTCGCTCATGCGGGAGCTTTCCGCCAATAAAACCCGGGTGGCACGCAGTTCGGCATTCAAACGGCGTTGGTCTTCCCGCGCCTGCGCCTGCTGCTTGGCGACAAAACCGGTAACGAAGGTGAAACTGGAATAACCGATATAAATAGCGGTCTGCAAAACGGCGGCTATGGGTGTGAACCCCTGTCCTTTGATAAAAACCGGCACCAAGGCCATATGCTGCACGATCATCCAGACCACACCCACACTGACCGGTACCAGCCATGGGATAACACCGGCCACAATCATCAACAAGATAGCGCCGAGCCCGGTGCCGGTTAATTGGCTGACCGCAATGGCAGTGATTGTCATCACGCCCAGCAGTGCAATGTCGTACCAACGTGGCTTTCTGGCGCCCAGATCGTGTGTCACCAGCCAATAGGCAAAACCGAAGGCAAAATAGGCCACGGTAGAGCCCATCATGTCGGGCTTGGAAAGCAAGGTTTCCTCTACTTCGGGGACCGGGAAGTACCAGCTATTAAGAATGAGGGGAATCCCGACCACTGCCCAGGTGAATAATCCGGCATATCGTAATAATTGGGTGTGGTTTAGTTTATTTAGCATCCATGCATGATAGGCGCGAATGGGCCAAAACATGCAGCCCGAAAGTCACGGGCATCGAGCTTTTTCATTTATTTTCAATTCTCCATAACTTAAGCTTAACTTCACAAGCATCGCGATTGACGCCTTCACGTGCGATAATCACTCCCCATTGGCGGCTCTAAGCAGCCGTTTTGGAGTTGATCAATGTCCATTATTATCCGCGACGTGCTTGAGCACGAGCTGGATTCTGTCCAAGCCATGAATAATGCAGCAGGCATCGGGATCTTGCCGATGGATGCGGCCAAAGTACGTTTCTTTTGGGAAAATGCCGATTACTTTCGCGTTGCCATAGTCGATGGCCTGATTGCCGGCTTTCTGATTGCCGTTAGCCACGATGCACCGCATGACAGCAGCAACTTTATGTGGTTCCGCGAACGCTATGAAAGATTTTTGTATATCGATCGCATCGTGATCGCCAGCGCACGTCGAAGTGTCGGTGTCGGTCGCGTATTTTACGGCGATGTGCAAAGCTTTGCCGAAGCGCGTTACCCGCAGCTTGCGGCCGAAGTGTTTATCGAAAACGATAACCATCCGGCCCTGATTTTTCACGGTACATTTGGGTTTCGCGAAGTTGGGCAACATGTCATGGCACCGAAAAATATTCGCGCCTGCATGTTGTTGAAAGATTTGTGCAGTTATCCATTCGTACAAGCAACCTATTCCAACGCATTGCCGAATGTGCCGTGGCTGGCAGCACGCGATTTGCCGGGTCGCACTAACACACTCGCAACAGGAACCTGATCGCATGGCAGCACAGATTCCTGACTACGAACAAGCAGGTGAATTAAAATTTGGTCAAGTCGGTATTGCAAATCTTCGCGTTCGCAATCTTGATGTTGAAAAACTCAAAATCGAAATGCAGGAACGCATTGCACGCGCACCAAAAATGTTTGAACGTGCCGCCGTTATTCTCGACTTTGGCGGGCTTTCAAAATGTCCTGACGCAAAAACAGTCAATGCATTAATTGATGCATTGAAAACTGCCGGTGTATTGCCGGTCGCCATTGCCTACGGCACCAGTGCCATCGAAGATTTAGCACTGCAAGTTGGCCTGCCTTTATTGGCAAAGTTTCGTGCTTCCTACGAAACTCAAACGGTTTCCACGATTGAGCCGCAAGAGAAAAAAGCGGCAGCCAAAACAGCTATTGAAGTCGATACTCCTGCGCCAGCAGTAGCCGTCGCAAAATCCGAGCCCGGCCTTATGCAGTTGCAGCCGGTTCGCTCTGGCCAACAGATTTATGCACAAAATAAAGATATCACCGTGATGGCAAGCGTTGGCGCAGGCGCCGAAGTGATTGCCGACGGCTCGATTCATATTTATGGCGCCTTGCGCGGACGCGCACTGGCCGGTGCAAACGACAATATCCATGCCCGTATTTTTTGTCGCGAATTCCACGCAGAACTCGTTGCCATTGCCGGGCATTACAAAGTATTGGAAGAAATTCCAAAAAACCTTTTAGGTAAAGCCGTACAAATTTATTTAGAAAAAGATCAGCTTCGCATCGAGGAGCTGACATGAAACCCATAAAATATTATAGACAGAACTCGGAGAACAACATTGGCTGAAATAATCGTAGTGACATCGGGCAAAGGTGGCGTTGGAAAAACCACTACCAGCGCAAGCCTCGCTTGTGGCTTGGCAAAAGCCGGTAAAAAAACCGCAGTCATCGATTTCGATGTTGGCTTACGCAACCTCGACTTGATCATGGGCTGCGAACGTCGCGTGGTGTACGACTTCGTCAATGTAGTGCATGGTGAAGCGAATTTAAAACAAGCCCTGATCAAGGACAAACGCTTCGACAATTTATATGTGCTGGCCGCTTCGCAGACTCGCGATAAAGACGCGCTGACTAAAGAAGGTGTCGAAAAAGTATTGAATGACATCGCCGCCGAAGGTTTTGATTTTATCGTATGCGATTCACCTGCCGGTATCGAAAAAGGCGCTTTCCTGGCGATGTACTTTGCTGATCGTGCGGTCGTGGTGGTCAATCCCGAAGTGTCTTCGGTTCGCGACTCGGATCGTATTCTAGGTTTACTGGCCTCAAAAACACGCAAAGCCGAAAACGGTGAACGCGTACAGGAACATTTACTACTCACCCGCTACTCACCCGAGCGCGTTGAGAAAGGCGACATGCTATCGATTGACGACGTCCAGGAAATTCTCGGACTGAACGTAATTGGCGTGATTCCGGAATCACCTGAAGTGCTGTCAAGTTCCAATGCTGGCGTACCGGTTATTCTGGATGAAACTTCCAATGCAGGCATGGCTTACATGGACGCCGTCGCACGTATTTTGGGCGAAGACAAACCGCTGCGCTTCACTACCGTCGAGAAGAAAGGCTTTTTCTCGAAAATGTTTGGGGGCTGAGCCATGGGAATTTTCGATTTTCTCACCCAGCGTAGCAAAAACACCGCCGTCGTCGCCAAAGACCGCCTGCGTATTTTGATCGAGCAAGAACGCGGCATGCGCGGCGCGCCTGATTACCTGCCAATGCTTCAGCGTGAATTACTGGAAGTTATCAAGAAATATATCAATGTCGATATTGAAGCGGTCAAGGTCGAGTTACACAAAGATGGTGATCATGATTTATTGGATATTTCCGTGACCTTGCCAGAAAAAAATACCGCAACCAGTTAATACATAGGTGCGCCCATGGCGCACCTTGTCTAATCCAGTAAATAATAAATCAGGTGGGCTATGCCCACCCTACTTCAAATGCTCACACTCGCAGACATCGGTTTTGAAGCACCGCGTGCACTACTCGCACGCTATCGCCTTGAGCTGATTCACGTAGAAGACCGTCAGGTGATTCCCGGTAGTTTTTGGGGCGAGTGCGAAGCCGGAGTGATCGGCCATTACGTTTATGCCCGCTTCGATACCCCCGTGCATTCATTACTGCACGAAGCCAGCCATCTGATCGTGATGCCCGAACAAAAACGCGC
Source organism: Arenimonas sp. (assembly GCA_043717775.1). Taxonomy (GTDB): domain Bacteria; phylum Pseudomonadota; class Gammaproteobacteria; order Xanthomonadales; family Xanthomonadaceae; genus Arenimonas. The sequence continues at coordinate 18,226 of JAYSXB010000336.1, read as the reverse complement.
GAGCATTCACACCGACGCAAGTGATTCCGTCGCGGAAGAAGATGCTGTCTGCGTTCTACAAGCCTTGCTTGGCGACGAGTTGCCCGGCGTTGGCCGAGAACGCATCTGGGCCGATATGGACACATGGGGCTACACGTTTCGCCTAGGTTCGGCCAAGGCCTATTTTGAACATGATGCAGGCGATGCTTTCGCCTTTTTAATTCTGCGCGGCCTGATCAACACCGAACAGACCTTATTACAGATCTAGGTCTTGCGCCGGGACGCAGACGCGACTAGCCTTGCGGTTCAATAACCCGTTTGTTTTGGAGAATCCCGTGAACCTTAAACGCGCCGCACTCGTGCTGAGTATTTCTGCCGCCGTGCTTTCTATAAGCGCCTGCAAGCAACCTACTAGTTCGACAACGCCAACGCCAACGACTGATGATCGCTCCAATGAAACTGCCGATCAGTTCGTTGCTCGCGTCAACACTGAAATGCGTTCTGACTATGTTGAAGCTACCGCTGCACAGTGGATGTCAGAAACCGATATTACCGACGACACCCAACTACTATCTTCAAAAGCTAATGAGCGTTCGCTGATAAAATTGGGCCAATATGCTGAAGAAGCCAAACGCTTCGACGGACAAAAGCTTTCGCCAGACACGGCTCGCGCGCTGCAATTATTAAAACTCGGCATTACCGTTCCGCCACCAAAAGACCCCAAGCTTTTAGCCGAGCTCACCGAGGTTGGCACCAAGCTCAATGGTGAATATGGTGCGGGCAAATATTGTAAAGATCCCAAAAATCCGGGCTCATGCAAAGACATCGGTCAGATCGAAGATATTCTTGCCAATAATAATAGTACCTATGAAGAACAACTCGATGCTTGGCAAGGTTGGCACACTATTTCAGTACCCATGCGCAAGCAATACCAGAGGTTTGTTGAATTAAATAATATCGGCGCAAAAGATCAGGGCTTTGCCAACACTGGCGAGCTGTGGCGCAGCGGTTACGATATGAAACCCGCCGATTTCCAGGCTGAAACCGATCGCCTATGGGGCCAGGTCAAGCCGCTTTACGATCAATTGCAGTGCTATACAAAAAACAAACTGGTCGAAAAATACGGTGCCGATAAAGGGCAGGTAAAGGGCATGATTCCTGCGCATTTGACCGGCAATCTCTGGCAGCAGGACTGGGGTAATTTGTGGCCGATATTGCAGCCCTATAGCAATGCGCCGAAGCTTGATATTACCGCTGCATTACAAAAACAGCGTAATGAAAAATATGTCGGATTAGTCAGCGATTTCGTCAAAGAAAACAATCGGCAACCGAACGCCGAAGAAAGTGTTGAAGTCGGACGTGCAGCGGATCTTGCTCAGGCCAAAGCCATGGCGCATGAAGCAGAAGGTTTTTATGTCAGCCTGGGTATGCCGAAATTGCCTGAATCGTTCTGGGAAAAATCACAATTTGTAAAACCGCGTGACCGTGACGTTGTATGCCATGCCAGCGCTTGGCCGATGACGATGGATGGCGAGGTGCGCATTAAAATGTGCATCAAACCGGATGAAGATTCCTACACCACGATTTATCACGAACTCGGCCATATTTACTATTATCTGGCGTATCAAAAATCGCCAGCCCTTTTCCAAAATGGCGCTAACGATGGTTTTCATGAAGCCATCGGCGACACCATTGTGCTGTCGATGACGCCGGAATATTTGAACTCCAAAGGCTTGGTCGATAAACCCATGGTCAGCAATGAAGCCACCATCAATGCACAAATGCGCATGGCTTTGGCAAAAGTCGCCTTCCTGCCGTTTGGCCTGATGATCGACCGCTGGCGCTGGGGCGTGTTCGATGGCTCGATCAAACCGGAAAATTATAATAAGGCCTGGTGGGAACTGAAAGCAAAATACCAAGGCGTTGCTCCAGCAACACCACGCGGCGAAGAAAACTTCGACCCCGGCGCGAAATATCATGTGCCGGGCAACACGCCTTACACGCGTTATTTTATGGCCGATATTTTGCAGTTCCAATTCTATAAATCACTTTGCGATGCCTCTGGTTTTAAAGGGCCGCTGTATCAATGTAGTTTCGCCAATAACCCTGAAGCCGGTAAACGCTACTGGGCAATGCTGGGCAAAGGCGCTAGCCAACCTTGGCCTGCCACCCTGAAAGAATTAACCGGTGGCGAAAAAATGGATGCCAGTGCGGTGCTTGAATACTTCGCACCACTCAATACTTGGCTGCAAGAACAGAACAAAGGTAAAGAATGCGGTTGGAAATAATCTTTTTCGACTTCATAAGCAGCACACAAAAAACGGTCAGGATTTCCTGACCGTTTTTTGTTAGAGTAAATCAAACATGCCCACCATCATTTCCCATATCGCCATTCCGCTCGCTATCGGCCTGGGGCTCGGTCGAAAAAAAATATCCGAACACCTGCTTTGTGCTGGTGTCGTGGCGAGTGTTATCCCCGATGCCGATGTTATTGGTTTTAAATTCAGTATTGATTATGCCTCGCAATTTGGCCATCGTGGCTTTACCCATTCGATTTTTTTCGCATTTGTGCTTGGGCTTGTTGCATTGATAGCGCACAAAAAATTCGACTGTTCACGACTAGCTGCATTTTTGTTCGTCGGTGTTTGTGCCGTTTCACATCCACTACTCGATGCCCTTACCGACGGCGGCCTTGGTGTTGCATTATTCTGGCCATACGACAATACGCGTTTCTTTTTTTCCTGGACCGGCATTGAAGTTTCCGCGATTGGCCGCGGCTTTTTCTCGATACGAAGCTTATCGGTTTTGAGCTCGGAATTTCGCTGGATTTGGTGCCCGGCGATAGCGATGGGTGGTGTCCTGTATTTCTTTAATCTTAATTCGAGTGCTAAAAAATAGCGTCTTCCCGACGAAAGTCGGGATACTGAAATAACTACGAAGCAGCATTCAAACTATGCTTTGCACTCAAGTTCTGGGCCCCGTTTTTCAACGGGTTGATGTTGCTGGAATTATGAAATAATTCGTCTTCCCGACGAAAGTCGGGATCCAGAAATAACTACGAAGCAGCATTCAAACTATGCTTCGCACTCAACTTCTGGGCCCCGTTTTTCAACGGGGTGACGTTGCGTGGAATTATGAAATAATTCGTCTTCCCGACGAAAGTCAGGACCCAGAAGCATCCACGAAGCAACATCCAAACCACGCCTTGAACTGAACTTCTGGGCCCCGTTTTTCGACGGGGTGACGAGATCATCGAGATATCGCTTCTGTTGCATTTACAATCAAACCTTAAAAAACAAGCGTCTGTCCATATGATAAAAATTCACCAAGCCAGTCTGAACGATCTCGACACACTCGAGACATTATTTTCAGGCTATCTCGAATTTTACGAACGCAAGCATGAAGCTGCGGCCATCCGACATTTTCTAAGTGAACGAATTGCAAACAAACAGTCGATAATTTTTATTGCGACATCGGCAAACAAAGCCGTTGGCTTTACACAACTCTACCCGGCCTTTGCCAGCCTGAGCCTGAAACCGAGCTGGATTTTAAATGATTTATTCGTTCTGCCCAATGCCCGCGGCTTAGGCGTTGCCAATGCACTAATGGCCGCCGCTAGGCAACTAGCGGCAGAAACAAACGCCTGCGAGATATTCTTGCAAACCGCCCGCAGCAATCACAAGGCACAGGCGCTGTATGAAAAACTACATTACCAGCGTGACGACGAGTTTCTGGTTTACACTCTGAGCATTCCAGGCCCAACAAGTTTATAAAGACCATGCAACACTTATTTTCCGATACGCATCTGGCGTCGCAAAAGCTTGCGCTGGCAACTGCCCTGCCCGCCGTTTTCTATACCGATACCGACACCGCCGAACTTGATGCACGCGCAGTGTTTGCCCGCAGCTGGCAATGGGTCTGTCATCAATCGCAAATTGCCGATGCCGGTGATTATATTGTTACCAATATCGCCGGTTTGCCGCTGATTATTTTACGATCAGTCGATGGCAGCATTAAGGCTTTTCATAATGTCTGCCGCCACCGTGCCGGGCCGATTGCTACTTGCGATGCCAAACAAGCCAAAGTATTGCGTTGCAAATACCATGGCTGGACTTATGGTTTGGATGGCGTATTGAAAAGTGCGCCAGAAATGCAGCAAACCGAAAATTTCACGCTATCTGACGTTAAATTACCGGAAGCAAAAGTTGCCGTCTGGCAAGGCTTGGTCTTTGTTGCGTCCGATGATGCGCCGGCCTTTTCCGATGTCGTAAAGGGCATAGACGAAAGACTGGGACAACAATCACTACAGGATTATGTTTTTCATCGCCGCGTGGCCTACGACGTTAACTGCAACTGGAAAGTCTATGTCGATAATTATCTGGAAGGCTACCACGTACCCCATATTCATCCCGGTCTCAATAGCCTGCTCGATTACCGCACCTACATTACCGAAACCGCCGAATGGTATTCCTACCAGTTCAGTCCGCTGGAAAGCGCCGATGATTTATACGGCTCGGGCGATGCGCTGTACTATTTTATTTATCCCAACACCATGTTGAATATTCTGCCGGGCCGTTTGCAAACCAATCGGGTTATACCTCTGGGTATCAACAAGTGCCGGGTTGAGTTCGATTACTACTATGCCGCCGACGATAGTGAAAAAGCCGCACAACGGCGTGAGCGTGATCTTGAATTCAGCGACGAAGTGCAGAAAGAAGATGTGGATATTTGCGAATCGGTACAAACCGGTTTGTCTTCGGGTTCCTATACTGCAGGCCGCCTGAACCCCCTGCGTGAAAACGCCGTGCATCATTTTCATGAAATATTACGCAGTGCTTACTCCAGAATAAAGGAGCACACATGAGCACTGCACAGAAACCTCTCGGCTTATGGACCGCCATCGCATTGGTCGTTGGCAGCATGATTGGTTCTGGCGTGTTTTTATTGCCGGCAACACTCGCCTCATACGGCGCCGCAAGTTTGCTCGGTTGGGGCCTGACACTTTTTGGCGCATTACTACTGGCAATTGTGTATTCATGGCTGGCGAAAAAAATTACCCGCACTGGCGGCTCCTACGCCTATGCACATGAAGCATTCGGACCCGGAGCGGGCTTTTTTGTTGCCTGGAGCAACTGGATTTCGATGTGGTGCGGCAATGCGGCACTGGCAGTTGCTTTCGCAGGAAGTTTTGGTGCCGTTTTTCCGCAAGCCACCATCACACCATTACGCGGTGCAATCTCTGCACTGTTAGCGTTATGGTTTTGCACCATCGTAAACATTGCCGGTGTACGCGAAGCCGGTCGCATGCAACTGATCACCACCCTTCTAAAAATAGTGCCACTTATATTATTTGGCGTACTTGGGATGGCGTATATTCAAGCAGATTCGTATCAACCGTTTAATCCCAGTGGTCAATCTTTATTTGCTGTAAGCACGATGACGGCAGCCATCACGCTCTGGGCGTTTTTGGGTTTTGAAGCGGCAACCATTCCGTCGGCATCCATAAACGACCCCGAACGTACCGTGCCGCGCGCCACTATTGTCGGAATGCTAATTGCCGGTGTCGCCACCATGCTCACTTGCACTGTGGTGATTGGTTTATTACCGTCAGAAGTATTAGTTAAATCGGCAGCGCCGATGGCCGATGCCGCTACTCGTTTATGGGGTACCTCGGCGGGTTTGGCAATTGGCATTATCGCTACCATTTCCTGCTTCGGCGCCTTGAATGGCTGGGTCTTATTGCAAGCCCAAGTGCCGCTTGCCGCCGCAAACGATAAATTATTCCCTTCAATATTTGCCAAGGTGGATAAGCGCAACACGCCAATCGCAGGCTTACTCATTAGCACGAGCTTAGCCACGATTATTGTATTAAGTAACTACACACAATCACTAATTCAACTATTCGCCTTCTCGATTTTATTATCGACCGCCGCCGCATTATTGCCTTATGCAGTGAGCGTAGCCGGCTGGATAAAAATGAATCAAAAAGCGCGCCCATTTAAACTAGCGATTGCCGGCTTGGCATTAATTTATGCAGTCTGGGCATTACAAGGCACCGGCAGCGAAGCCTTGATTTGGGGTGCAGGATTATTGCTTGCTGGCGTGCCGGTGTATTTGTGGCAAAGACATAAACCCTAGGGGCGCTGCTCGCTGCGCCCTAACACCTCGACAAGCTTTGGGCGCAGCAAGCAGCGCCCCTACTTCACATCTCATCAATAGGCTCATGATTCTCCGCATTCTTGCAGGCTTCAGGCAGCTTGTCACAATGCGCGAGATACCAAAGCCATAGCGCGTAAGCCACTAAACTAAACGCGCCTGCGGCTAATGCCAGATGCAATCCGTTATCGCTTAAAGCGGGTGACAGTACACCGGCAATTAAAGCATTCGATAAAAGACCGACACAGGCCTGCATGGACGATGCGGTGCCGCGTTGATTGGGATACATATCCAGAATTGCAATCGTCAATATCGGAAATACCAAAGCCACACCAAAGGCACTAAGTACGGTCGGAATTACCGCCCATGGCAAAGCAATATCGGTAACAAAAAAATTATAAGGAATATTGAATGCAGCGGAGATTCCGCAGAACAGAAACCCGATATTGGCCAGCCGAACACCGGATATTTTTCCGGCCGCGCGACCACTCAAGAATGCACCTATCACCATGCCGGCAATGGTCGGCACAAAGAAATAGCCGAATTGCTGTTCGTTGAGTTTCAACATATCAAGCACGAATGCTGGTGCCGAGGTTATATAAAGAAACAGCGCACCAAAATTTGCCGTTCCCGCCAAAGCCAGTAATCGAAACCGTCGATTCACGATAATACTTTTGTAAACCTGGGTAAGCGCTTTGACATTCAGTGGTAGACGTTTTTCTACCGGATGACTTTCGGGCAAAGTAACTGCTGTGGCCACTAATAAAATTAAGCCAAAGACTGACAAGAACCAGAAAATCGCCTGCCAATTACTCCAGCCTAAAATCCAGCCACCAATAATCGGGGCGATGGCTGGCGCCACGCCGAATATCATCGAGATATTACTCATCAAGCGCTGCGCGTCATCTCCATCCAACGCATCACGCACAATGGCACGGCCGACAATTAGGCCAACACCCGCCGACAAGCCTTGAATCACGCGAAAGATCAGCATTTGCGTCATCGAAGTCGATAATGCACAAGCAACGGATGCCAACGTAAAAACAGCGATGCCGACCAAAATGACCGGCTTGCGACCTAAAGCATCCGACAAAGGCCCGTGAAACAGCGACATGGCGGCATAGCCTAATAAATACAGGCTGATCGTCTGCTGCATCGCGACTTTATCGACCTGTAGCGCATTTTCCATGACGGCAAATGCCGGGAAAATAGTATCGATTGAAAACGGCCCCACCATTGCTAACGCGCCTAGAATTAAAGCTAGACTTCTGCGCGAAATGCCTAAATGCTCGATAATCATCGCTTGAGTTTAGCAGCTCGCGCCCCATATCTTAAAAAAAGTAGTCGCCGCCAATGAGTGCCACCCCCGAAGTTATTCCCACCAACGCTTTTAAAGAACGCGATATTTCTGCGGTATTAAAAAGCCTACTGCCCTTCCTGAAACCGTATTCATTGCGTATCGGGCTTGCATTGCTGTGTCTGGTTATCGCCAAGCTGGCGAACCTGAGCCTGCCTTGGGTAATGAAACATATCGTTGACGATATGAATATCCAGAAAAGCCTATTGGTTTTTCCGGTCGCCTTGTTAATGGCCTATGGCTTGGCGCGAATTTCAATCACCGTATTCACCGAACTGCGGCAAATTGTTTTTGCCCGCGTGATGGCGCGCAGTGCACGAACTGTGATGCTGCAAGTATTTCGGCATTTGCATAATCTGTCTTTACGTTTTCATTTGAATCGTAAAACCGGTGGTGTCTCGCGCGATGTCGAACGCGGCGGCAGCGCGATTTCCGATTTACTGGATTGGACGCTTTACACGATATTTCCCACCATTCTTGAAGTGATAATGGTGACGACGGTTTTAGTCATCGCCTATGACATCGGTTTTGCGGTTATTACGCTTATTACCCTAGCTGCCTACATTACCTGGACCATTAAAGTTACCGAATGGCGCACACGTTATTATCGCGCCGCCATGGAAGCCGATACCCAGGCGAGCTCACGCGCAGTGGATTCACTACTTAATTTTGAAACCGTTAAATATTTCAATAATGAAAAGCTCGAGGCTTCCCGCTACGACCTGAGCTTGCAACAAATGGAAGAAGCCACCGTCAAGAGTCTGAAGACGCTTGCGGTACTGAATGTCGGCCAAAGTGCAATTGTTGCCCTGGGTGTGACCGCAATGATGTGGCGCGCCGCCCAAGGCGTTGTCGATGGCACGATGAGCATCGGCGATCTGGTTTTGGTGAATGCCTATCTGCTGCAATTGTCCGCTCCGCTGAATTACTTGGGCATGATGTATCGCGAAGTAAAACAAGCATTGACCAATATTGATCGTTTATTTGGTTTGCTCGATGAAGATCAGGAAGTGAAAGACAATCCCGATGCTGTCGCACTCAATACAAATCAAGCCGGTGTTGAATTTGATAATGTACGTTTTTCCTACGACCCACGCCGCGAAATTTTGCACGGCATTAGTTTCAAGATTGCACCCGGAAAAACTTTAGCCGTTGTCGGGCATTCCGGTAGCGGCAAATCCACACTCTCGCGATTGCTCTATCGCTTTTACGACGTTGGCGAAGGTAGCATTCGTATCAATGGCAAGGATATTCGTGACCTGACCCAGGATTCGGTAAGAGCCTGCATCGGCATCGTGCCACAAGACACCGTGCTGTTTAACGATGATATTCGCTACAACATTCGTTACGGTAAACCTACAGCAAGCGACGAAGAAGTCGAGTCCGCTGCCAAAGCCGCACAACTGCATAAATTCATCACCACCCTGCCCGATGGCTATGCCAGCCCGGTTGGTGAACGTGGCTTGAAATTATCCGGCGGCGAAAAACAACGGGTCGCGATTGCAAGAGCCTTGTTGAAAAACCCGCCTATCATGATTTTTGACGAAGCTACATCGGCACTAGATTCTGCCAGCGAACGCGCCATTCAAACCGAACTTGACCGCATCGCCATCGGCCGCACCACGTTAATGATTGCCCATCGCCTATCCACGATTATGGATGCCGACGAAATTATCGTGCTCGATGCCGGAAAAATTATTGAACGCGGCACGCACGCCAATTTGCTCGCTGCCAATTCGCATTACGCCAATATGTGGTCGCTGCAACAGCAGCAGGAAGAAAAAGAAGAAACATAGACTGTGCATTGGCCTGATCTATGCCCACGAAGTATTCTTGTAAAAGAATCGATTATCAAAAAATCGGATTTTTCGCAGCGGGACATCATTTTCGTAGGAGGCCGCTTGCGGGCGACGCAACCAGAATGCCCAGAAAACTGACAGCCTTACGGCGCCCCCAAGGGGCCTCCTACCTATCGGTCGGCTGAGCCAGACTTCAGATTGCACTTCCTGTTATGGATCATCGAAAACAAATCATTCACTAAAAAAACGGATACATCAGACCTTGACGCACGGTCCATCGACCATTTCAAAAATTCGGCACCGGCAATCCAAAATAAGGGCCTAAAAAGAAATACACGCCAGCCAACAAGACCAGAAACATTAGGGATTTGAACATAAACCCTACGATTTTCTTGATAAATAAAGCGGCAATCACGATCAATACAATGCCGACAATGCTAATTGATTCCATCTGGCAATATTCCCATTAATATGATGGCTATAGCTTAGCGTTTTTTGCCGCTTTTGGGTCGATATGACTCATTTACACATTATGTGAACCCTTTTGGCCTTAAGCTTTCTCTTAAGGTTATGTCAGCTCGAATCCGCGGGTCTGTTGTGTCATGCTGATTTCAATAATTAACTTTTAAGGACATCTAATGGCAATTGGCAAAAAACACGCTAAATGGTTGCTCGGCGTGATTGCTATCGCTGCCGTCATCGCATTTTTTTACTTTGATTTAGGAAAATGGCTGAGCCTTGAAAATCTGAAAATACAGCAGGCGTCCTTATCGCAAATCGTTACCGATCATTTTTGGCTTGCAGTCTTGGTCTTTTTTGCTATCTATGTCGCAGTAGCGGCGTTTTCGTTGCCGGGCGCAGCCATTCTTACCTTGGCCGGTGGCGCAATTTTTGGCTTACTAACAGGATTTATTTTAGTGTCATTTGCAAGCTCGGTTGGCGCGCTACTGGCTTTTCTTGGCGCACGATTTTTATTTCGCGATACGATCAAAAAACGCTTTGCCGACAAGCTGGCTCCCATTGAAAAGGGGATCGAAAAAGACGGTGCTTTTTACTTATTGAGTTTACGACTCGTCCCGCTATTCCCCTTTTTTATCGTCAATCTATTAATGGGTTTAACCAATCTGCCAGCAAGAACTTTTTACCTGTTCAGTCAGCTTGGCATGATTCCGGGCACCTTGGCTTTTGTCTATGCCGGAACCCAGTTAGCAAAAATTGAAAGCCTCAAAGGCATCCTGTCGCCGGGTTTGATTACGGCATTTGTAATACTCGGCATTTTGCCAATTACCATGCGCAAATTACTGCAGTGGTTTCAGGAGAGAAAAAGTGCCTCAGTATAAAAAACCAAAACAATTCGATTACAACCTGATTGCTATTGGCGCCGGTTCTGCCGGATTGGTCAGCACCTATATTGGTGCCACGATTAAAGCCAAGGTGGCGCTCATTGAAAAGCACAAGATGGGCGGCGATTGTTTGAATACCGGCTGCGTGCCGTCAAAAGCCTTGATTCGTTCGGCTAAATTATTACATGAGGCCAATAACAGTAAAAAATACGGCATCGAAAAATGTGACGTGAAGTTTGATTTCGCCGATGTAATGGAACGCGTTCAAACCGTCATTAGCAAAATCGAGCCGCATGATTCGGTTGAACGCTATAGCGGGCTGGGTGTCGATTGCATTCAAGGCGAAGCTAAAATGATCTCGCCTTGGGAAGTTGAAGTGAATGGCAAACGTCTGACGACTCGCAGCATTGTATTGGCGACCGGTGCAAGGCCATTGGTGCCGAAAATTGCCGGTCTGGAAAATATCGAATATCTTACCAGCGACAATATTTGGAATTTACGTGAATTGCCGAAACGCTTGCTAGTATTAGGTGGCGGTCCCATTGGCTGCGAACTTACGCAATGTTTTGCCCGTTTTGGTTCGCAAGTGACCCAAGTGGAAATGGCGCCACGCTTGATGCCGCGCGAAGACGCCGACGCCGCTAATGAAGTCATGCAGCAATTCGCAAGTGAAGGCATTACCGTTGCCGTTGCGCACAAAGCGCTTCGCATTGAAAAAACCGCTGATGCAAACGTATTGGTTTGCGAACACAATGGCAAGGAAGTCCACTTTGCATTCGATAAACTTTTATTGGCGCTCGGCCGTGTTGCCAATACCGAAGGCTTCGGCCTGAAGGAACTTGGCATTACATTAAATAAAAATGGCACGATCGAAGCCAACGAATTAATGCAAACCAATTACCCCAATATCTATGTATGTGGCGACGCCACTGGCCCTTATCAATTCACCCATGTTGCCTCGCACCAAGCCTGGTATGCCTCGGTGAATGCTTTACTCGCACCGTTCTGGAGCTTTAAAGCCGATTACCGCGTTATCCCCTGGGCGACCTTTACCGACCCCGAAGTGGCGCGGGTGGGTTTATCGGAAGATGAGGCTAAACAAAAGAACATTACCGTTGAAGTCACGCGTTACGGCATTGACGATCTTGATCGCGCCATTGCTGATGGTAACGATCATGGCTTTGTAAAAGTATTGACCGCACCCGGTAAAGATAAAATTCTCGGCGCCACTATTGTCGGCGCCCATGCTGGCGATTTATTGGCCGAATTTGTGCTCGCGATGAAATGGAATATCGGGCTAAATAAATTACTCGGCACCATTCATATTTACCCCACCATGGCGGAAGCTAATAAATATGCGGCAGGCAATTGGAAGCGCGCTCATGCGCCGCAAGCGGTGCTTGGCTGGGCTAAAAAATTCTTTGCCTGGCGCAGAACTTAATATGCAAAGGCTCTTACTCCTGTTTCTGGCATTGTTGTTTGCCAGCATGCCCTTACAAGCCGCCTTCGATGGTTCACACGCACAATGGAATGCTCTACTGAAAAAACATGTGCAATGGAATGCGGCAGGAACCACCACAAGCGTCGATTATCCCGGCTTTGCAAAAGACCGGGTAAGCTTTGACAGCTATCTAAAAAATATTTCTTCGGTGAGCAAGAAGGACTATGCAAATTGGACACTTCAAGATCAGCAAGCATTCTTGATCAATGCCTATAACGCCTACACTGTGCAATTGGTTTTAACGCGCTACCCAGATCTAAGCTCTATCAAAGATCTTGGCAGCGTTTTTTCATCCCCCTGGAAACAAAAATTCTTTGTTCTGCTGGGTGAAAAACGAAGCCTTGACGATGTCGAACACACGCTCTTGCGCGGCGACAAACGTTATAAGGAGCCACGCATTCATTTTTCCGTCAATTGCGCCTCCATCGGTTGCCCGGCGTTGCGCGACGAAGCCTTTATCAGCACAAAACTGGGATCGCAATTAGAAGATCAAACCATACGGTTTTTAAGTGACAGGTCGCGTAATCGTTTCGATCAAAAAACAGCTACATTTACAGTCTCCAAGATTTTTGATTGGTATTCCGAAGATTTTGATAAGCATGCTGGCGGAGTCAAGTCATTTCTTGTTTTTTATAGCGATAAAATCAAGCTGCCTGTTGCTGAAGCCAACAATGTAAAACAGGCAAAGTTTAAGATTGATTATTTCAATTACGATTGGTCATTGAATAAAACAAAATGAGAACCTTTATGACGAACGATTCATCACTTCAATCCATCCAGAATTACTATGGCGAAGTACTTGCTTCCAGCAAAGACCTCAAAACATCCGCTTGCTGTCCGACCGAGGCTATGCCGCAATATTTACGACCACTGGTGATGGATATTCATGAAGAAATTCGTGATCGATTTTATGGTTGCGGCTCACCTATACCCGCTGCGTTGAATGGTTGCACGGTGCTGGATTTAGGCTGCGGCACCGGTCGCGATGCGTATCTGCTTTCACGCTTGGTTGGCGAACAAGGCCGAGTGATTGGTGTTGATATGACAGCGGAACAACTAGCTGTCGCCAGAAAACATCAGGCTTGGCATGCCGAGCGTTATGGTTTTGAAAAATCCAATGTAGAATTTCATGAAGGATTTATCGAAGACTTGGCAGCGCTGGGCATTGCAGATAATTCGGTGGACATTGTGGTGTCCAATTGTGTATTGAATTTATCGCCTGAAAAAGCACGCGTGTTCAAGGAAATTTTCCGCGTTCTGAAGCCCGGTGGTGAACTTTATTTTTCCGATGTATTTGCTGACCGCCGTATTCCCATCGCACTGCGAAACGACCCAGTACTGCTGGGCGAATGCTTATCGGGTGCGATGTATGTCGAAGATTTTCGGCGCACGCTGGCCGATATTGGTTGCAAGGACGCTCGTATCATGTCGAGTAGCACTTTGACGGTGGACGACGCCGAATTGAATGCAAAAATCGGCATGGTAGGCTTCACGTCGAAAACGGTTCGTGCTTTCAAAATTGACTTGGAAGATAAATGTGAGGACTTCGGACAAGTCGCTTACTATCGCGGCGGCATTAACGAATGCCCGGTTTTCTTTGATCTGGATGACCACCACCGCTTTGAAATCAATAAACCGATGCTGGTCTGCGGCAATACGGCCGATATGATTTCACAATCGCGATTTGCCAAATATTTTGAAATACTCGGCGAAAAGACGACGCATTACGGCATATTCGATTGCGCCCCCGATGCAAGCACGGCAGCTTCATCTACTTCAGGCGCTTGTTGCTGAGATGTCAACGCTGCAACAACTCAGCATCATTATTCCGTTCGCACCCGATGATATGGCGTGGGAGCACTTATTGTCGGATTTGGAAAAGCTACCCGCAGACTCTGAAATTATTTTAGTCGCCGCAAGTGAAGCCGCAAAAATTGAAGCAGCGGAATTTATAGCAAAACTTCCGCTTAGGCAATCTCTGATTAATTGTCCTTCCCGCGTAGGCGGGAATCCAGAAGGCCTGAAGTCACTGGGTTCCCGCCTACGCGGGAATGACGGTTTTACAATTAATCAGAGCTTTCTTAGAATTATTTCCAGTACATTGGGGCGCTCTGTACAAATGAACGCCGGAGCCAAGGCCGCCCAAAATCCCTGTCTATGGTTTTTACATGCTGACTCACGCATCGATACCGCATGCCTAAAAGCACTCGAGACTTTTGATTATTCAAAAAAATCACTGGGCTATTTTGGCCTACGTTTTCAGGCCGATGGCCCACGCCGTATGGGTATTAACCGCTTCGGCGTCTGGTTTCGTTCGCGTTTTTTACGCATTCCATTTGGCGACCAAGGCTTTGTTATTTCAAAATCCTGTTTTGAAATGCTGGGTGCTTTTCGCGAAGATTTAAGTAGTGGCGAGGACCATGCCTTTGTTTGGAAGGCCCGAAAAAATGGAGTCGCGCTCAAACATTTGAATGCCAGCATACAAACCAGTGCACGCAAATATATGAAATACGGCTGGGGTAAAACCACACGATTGCATCTGCGGGAAACCTGGCGGCAAGCACGGCAATTTTCAAAGCAGGCAAAAACCTGATGAAGGGCGGCCTTGCCATCTTCGTAAAAACACCCGGTATTTCGCCACTAAAAACTCGATTAGCATCCGGCATGGGTAATGAGAGTCAACGCTGGTATGGCTTGGCGGTCGATGCCGTAAAAAGCGTCGCGCTTGAAGCTCAAAAACAATGTGGTATTAATGCCTATTGGGCGGTGGCGGAAACTGACGCGATGCAAAACCCACTTTGGCAATCGCTACCCCGACTTGCACAGGCAGAGGATACGCAATCTGGCCTTGGCGAACGCATGGGCCGCGTCATGCGAATGCTGATTCGCCAGCATGGTTTCGGTGTATTAGTCGGCGCCGATGCACCGCAAATTTGTTCGGATGATATTATCAGGGCATCCGATTTTTTATCGAACGAAAGCCCGCGTATTGTGCTCGGTCCAGCGCGCGATGGCGGCTTTTGGTGTGTCGGCAGCAATCAAAAATTTCCAATCGAGCTTTGGCAATCCATTGCCTACAGCCAAGCCAATACCTATCATGATTTTATCGCCGCGTTTTCGCCATACGCTGAGGTTCTATACCTGAGAACATTATCGGATGTAGATGAAATAGCTGATTTAGCCAATTGTCAGCAAGAAATGCATTCACTAAAACACATCACACCCGAGCAAAAGATTCTTTTAGAAGCCTTTTGCGAAATCGAGCCGCTGCCATGAATTTTGATCGCTATGCTTTAATCGGCACCTGGGTGCAGCTTGGCATTTTTATCGGCCTTTTGATTTTGTTTCCGGTGCTTGAACATTTTTTTGCACGCAAGCGTCAATCCAATGCGATAAAGCGTCGGCTTAGCAATATTGCGCTCATAGTCATATCGACAATATCGGCACAATTAATATTTCCTCTGGCCACCGTAGGCGTAGCTCTATGGGCCAATGCGCAGGGGTTTGGTTTATTTCAGCTTATCCATTGGCCCGCTAGCCTTGAAATATTTTTGTGTCTAGTCTTGCTGGATTTGGCGATTTATTGGCAACACCGTTTTTTTCATGTATTTCCATGGCTATGGCGAATGCATCGTGTGCATCACAGCGATGTCGAGTTTGATGCTTGCCTTGGCATTCGGTTTCATCCTTTTGAAATTGTGCTGTCGAAAGCCTACAAATTGGGACTGATTGCTTTAATAGGCCCATCAGTAATAGCCGTCGTTGTTTACGAAAGCCTGTTACTAGGCTTTTCAATTATGACCCATGGCAATATTCGCCTGCCCTTAAAGCTAGACGCAATTGTGCGAGTAGTATTTGTCACACCCGATTTCCATCGTGTACATCATTCTGTCCATCGTGATGAAACCAATAGTAATTACGGCAATATACTCTCGCTATGGGATCGCCTATTTGCCAGTTATCAAGCACAGCCGCGTGACGGTCACCTAACGATGAATATTGGCCTGTCTGAATTTCGTAGCAATGCCGAACAAAATCTTTGTGCATTGCTAATACAACCCTTTCGCAACGTAAAACAGACCCCGGATATTGAACATGCGTGACACTTGGCCCTTACTAAAAAATACGATATTCCCGGAAATTGAACGTGGCAATTTGAATACGCTGCAATTGAATCTTGGCTATCTATGCAATATCAGCTGCATTCATTGCCATGTGAATGCCGGTCCCAAGCGCAAAGAATTAATGGACAAAGCCACGATGGAAATGGCTTTGCAAGTCGCAGATAAATTGAATATAAAAATATTTGATTTAACCGGCGGCACACCGGAAATGAATCCACATTTTCGCTGGCTGGTTGAGCAAGCGCGCGAGCAAGGCATTCATGTAATGGATCGTTTAAACCCGACTATTATGGAAGAACCGGGATATGAATGGGTTGGTGAATTTCTTGCCCAGCACCAGATCGAAGCTGTTGCATCGCTGCCCTGTTATTCGGAAGCCAATGTGGATGAACAACGTGGTGACGGCGTGTTCGAAGCCTCCATAAAAGCATTGCAAACATTAAATACATTAGGCTATGGCAAACATAATTCAGATTTAACACTAAATCTGGTTTATAACCCGAACGGTGCATTCTTGCCGCCGAATCAGGAAAAGCTTGAGGCTGATTATAAAAAACTTTTAGGTGAAAAATTTGGCATCGAATTCAATCATCTCTATGCCATCGCCAATATGCCGATCAAGCGCTACGGCTCCTGGTTATTATCGAAAGGAAAGTACGACGACTATATGGGTACCTTGGTAGCGGCGCATCGCGATGAAAATCTGGCGAATGTGATGTGTCGAAATTTAATCAGTGTGGATTACGAGGGTTATCTCTACGATTGCGATTTTAATCAAATGCTCAAGCTGCCGATGGGTGGCGAAGGCGAACGTCGTCATATTAGTTCATTGCTTGAAACCCCCGCCCCACGAAAAATTGCCATTGGCCAACATTGTTATGGCTGCACTGCCGGACAAGGTTCAAGCTGCGGCGGCGCGCTCAACTAAACGCAAGAAAACTATTTTTAATAAATAAGGCTGCAAAACAGCCGCGCTGAAAAGCGTCGGCTGTTTTTGATTGTTATGCCGTCTTGGCTTCACGAGGCGTCAGTAGTGCCAGCACCGCTGCTACTGCGAACAACGCCAAATCGTCACCCATGAGGTGTCCCATATTATGTTCGCCTTGAAACGACTGCACGGTCATGATGCCGCCATGCACAATGCTAGACCAAACGGTAAACCAGATCAGACTACGATGATCGAGAGGGTTACGAGAGGCGAGCATGAGAAAGACCCCGAGTGTTGCATAAATGCCGATGATCATCTCAAGGTAGTAGGAGCGGCCCTCAGCGTGCCACGACCAACCTGAAGGCCAAACCATCGTGAGTGGCCAAAAGCCGAAAGTAAAAATCAAGCCTACGAGCATCAGGGCAATGCGCAGATATTTGATGCGATTAATTTCAGTCATTATTTACTCCTATAGATGATCAATGCGTACTTCAATATGCCCTCGAGTGCGCTGTAGGACAAGAGTTCTGATGCATAACTATTTATTTACATAAGAACTTAAAAAAATATCGAACCTCTTTCAGCTTTTGGTGACTATTTAAGTTTGAACCCATTTAATTAAGGGTTCACTACAATCAATATCCCCTTAATTTAATGGAGCAACACTAATGAAAGCACAAGCATTCCCAATGATGTCCGGCACGGCCCTCGCACTTATCGCTGCTGGTTTGGCTAGCACCATGACGACCAGCCCGGTACTGGCAGGCGCGGCCAAAAAAGTAACACTACAGCATTGCGCAAGCGTGAATAGTTGTAAAGGCCATAACGATTGCAGCACCGCTACCAATGCTTGTAAAGGTCAAGGTTCTTGCAAGGGTCAAGGTTTTGTTGTCGCCACTTCTGCTGCCTGCTCCGCGATGGGTGGCAAAATTATCGATGCGAAACAAAGCGTAAAAGTCGCAGCATCCAGTCAAATTCACTGCATGGGCGCTAATGTTTGCAAAGGCCATAACGATTGCAAAACGGCTGCCAATGCTTG